>JBBSOM010000224.1:0-5457 GCA_038259715.1 Longimicrobiales bacterium | reverse complement strand
GGGGGTGGGGTCCACTCCCAGCGACTCTCTCGACAACAGGAGATCCCATGCGCCGCCGACATCTCTCGCCTCTGACGGCGTTCCTCGCCCTCGCCTTCGTCCTCCCGTCCGATGGCACGGCCCAGACTACACATAGGGCGGACTCCTCCGCGGCCGTCGCCGCCGTGGAGGCCTACCACAAGGCGCTCCAGACGGGAGATACCGCCACCGTCCGTAAGCTTCTGGCCGACGACGTCCTCGTAGCGGAGAGCGGTGGGTTGGAGACCCGGGAGGAGTATCTCTCCCATCACATGCCCGGGGACATGGCCTTCGCCTCCGCCGTCACGCGCCAGCCCGGAGAGCACCACGTCACCGTGCAGGCCGACGTGGCGTGGGTCATGTCCACGTCCCGCACCACCGGCACATACCGGGACCGGACAATCGACTCGCGGGGCGCGGAGCTGATGGTCCTCGCCCGGCAGGACGGCCACTGGCGTATCCGGGCCATCCACTGGTCGTCACGTCAGGCGCGGTAGGCGGAGCGAGCGGGGCCCGGTCGCCCGACTCGGCAGCCCAGTCGAGAGCATGCAGTGCGCTCTCAACGGGCAAGTCGGTATGCGAGCGCGACACCGATAGCCAGACACGCAATTGTGAGAAGCGTCATGGCTGCCTTCGCCGCCATCGAGGCGTGAGCCATCACGCCGTGCTCGTCGGCGCTGGAACCCGTCTGTTCCTTTGATGGCATTCCGGCCGCAACTGCGTTCGAGCGCTGCGTAGGGGGGGCAGCGGGTCGTACGGTAATCATCCCGTGCTTGAGGCCGTTGGCGACGAGCCACCAGTTCACCGGATAGGCGAGCACGAATCCGGCTACGAGGGCCATCGACATGACGAACCAGAATCCCCCGGCCAGCGGATCGGCGCTGCCGTCAACGTACGGCATGAGGAAGCGCGTGGTTACGATCATCCCTGTCATGAGCAGGTTCATCGAGAGGAACTCGGGCAGGAAGGTCTGCTGCAGCGCCCGTCGATAGCTACCGCCTGCCATCTCACGCATGGCGAAGGCCTGGAAGATCGTCCAGCCAAACCCGAAACCCAGGAAGTACTCGAGGGATATGTCGGCCCACATGGGCAAGTGCCAACGGGCCGCAACGGCGGCCCCTGCGATGATACCGAGGCCGTCTCCGGCCGCACAGTGCATCGTCGATCCCAGCACCTGGCGCCAACGAACCGCCACAAAGAGCTCGTGAGTCTCCTTGAGTGGCTCCCGGCATCCAACAAACGTACAGGAGGGCGGTGAACGGGCCGGTAAGCAGGGCAAGGATCGTAAAGGCCCACTTGAGGACTGGATGCGCTGGCGTGCTTCGGATATCGATGCCGATGAAGGCAACCGAGAGGCCCGTCAGCGCGAACCACACCAGCAGTGCGTCTCCGCTCATGATTGAACGCTCCTGACCATGTGCCATCGTTGGACCGCAGGTACTTTCGCTCGCCAGTGTGTAGACCGCATCCGGGCCATCCACTGGTCGTCACTCAGGCGCGGTAGGCCGAGCGAGGGGGCGGTGGGTTACAGCGTCTGCCGCCGCAACAGCTGGGCGTTGGCGGCCACCACGACCGTGGACAGCGACATGAGCACGGCGCCGGCCGCCGGAGGCAGGATCAACCCCCAGGGGGCGGCCACCCCCGCGGCCAGCGGAATTGCCAGGATGTTGTAGCCGGCGGCCCACCAGAGGTTCTGCACCATCTTCCTGTAGGTGGCCTTCGACAGCGTGATGATCCGCGCCATGTCCCGAGGGTCGCTCCGCACCAGCACGACGTCCCCGGCCTCCACCGCCACGTCGGTACCGGCCCCAATGGCCACGCCGACGTCCGCGGTGAGTAGCGCCGGAGCGTCGTTGACACCGTCACCCACCATGGCGACGTGCTTGCCTTGGCTCTTCAGCTCCTTGATGCGGTCCACCTTCTGCTCGGGGAGCACCTCCGCGAACACGGTGTCGATCCCCAGCTCGTCAGCTACGGACTGCGCCACCGCTCGGGCGTCGCCGGTGAGCATGATCACCTCCACGCCCTCGTCGTGCAGCCGGCGGACGGCCTCGTACGACTCGGGGCGGATCTCGTCGGCGACGGTGAACACGGCGACGGGCCGATCGTCGTCCAGCAGCGTCACGGCCGCCTGCCCCCGTTCCGCGGCCGTCGCCACTGCGTCGGCGAGTACCTCGGGCAGGCGCACGTCGAGCTCGCGAAGTAGCGACGGCCCCCCGATGCGCAGCGCCCGTCCCTCCACCGTCGCGCGAACGCCGCGCCCAGGCAGCCCCTCGAAGTCCGTCGCCGGGACGCGCTCGATCCCGCGTTCCTCGGCGCTCTTCACGATGCCCTGGGCTATGGTGTGCTCGCTCTCCCGCTCCACGGCCGATGCCCACCGGAGCGCATCGTCTTCAGAGATGTCTGCGGTGGTGGCGAGTCCCACGACCCGGAATTCGCCGCGGGTGAGCGTGCCAGTCTTGTCGAACACGACAGCGTCGACGTGCCGCGCCTCCTCCAGGCCCCGACGGTCCCTGACCAGGAGCCCGTTGCGGGCGCCCAGCGTGGTGGAGATGGCCACCACGAGCGGTACGGCAAGCCCCAGCGCGTGGGGACAGGCGATGACCAGAACGGTCACCGTCCGCTGGATGGCGAACGACCCCGTGGCGCCTACCAACAGCCACACCGTCAGGGTGAGCGATCCGGCACCGATGGCCACCAGGGTGAGCCAGAAGGCCGCCCGATCCGCGAGCGCCTGGGCACGCGAGCGGGACGACTGAGCCTCGCCCACCAGGCGCATGATGCCGGCGAGCGCTGTCCGTTCTCCGGTTCGCGCCACCTCGACGCGCAGCGAGCCGGACCCATTGACCGTCCCCGCGACGACCTCGTCTCCGGGCTCCTTCTCCACCGGGCGCGACTCCCCGGTGAGCATCGACTCGTTCAGGGAGCTCCGGCCCTCGCGCACGATCCCGTCGGCGGGGACAGCGCTGCCGGGCCGGACCAGCACCAGATCGCCTTCCCGCAGTTCGGAGATGAGCACATCCTCCGTCTCGCCATCCACGACTCGCACCGCCGTGGAGGGGAGCAGCTTGGCGAGCTCGTTGAGCGCTCCGCTCGCCTGCTGGATGCTCCGCATCTCCATCCAATGGCCCAGGAGCATGATGGTGACCAGCGTCGCCAGCTCCCACCACAGCGGCTCACCCGGGTAGCCGAACGCCACGGCAACGCTGAAGAGGAAGGCCACCGCGATGGCCAGGGAGATGAGCGTCATCATCCCCGGAGCGCGATCGCTGAGCTCCTGGCCGGCGCCCCGGAGGAAAACCCAGCCTCCATAAGCGAAGACGACCGTACCGAACACCGCAGGGACATACGCCGACCCCGGGAATTGCGGCGCGGTGTAGCCCAGCCACCGCTGCAGGAGCGGGCCCCAGATCAGCGTAGGCAGGGTGAGGGCGAGCGACAGCCAGAACTTCGACCGGAACATGGCGACGCTGTGTCCGGCGTGCTTGTCGTGGCCGTCGTGCCCGCTAGCCGGCTTCTCCTGATGCCCGGGGTTGACTGGCTCCATGGGAGACTCCGGGGATGGCGCTTCGATCCGGGTGTCGTGATGGGTGTGGTCGCTCACAGACGGTTACCTCGGGGGGGGGCGGGTCGTTGGGCATAACCGACTCGCGAGAAAGGACCACGCAATGTTCCAGCGACGTGCACCGGACGAGGCGCTCGTGAGGTCGGCCGAACCCTCGAAACGCGAGTATCCGGCGTGCAGTCCCCCACCGTCCAAAGGAAGTCGTTCGAGTCCTCCGGCTGAGGGTCGCGAGCACGAGAGCGAGAGTTCAGAATAGCGCTCGAACGATGATAGCCCGATGAAGCTCGAATGAAGATGACTTTAGTCGCCGCGTCGGGCGGCGCGATCGCCGCCGGCCCGACGCGCACACCGAGCCGACGCGTCCGTGGACAAGCGCTTGGACTCGGCGCATGAATCCAAAACCGGACTGACTCCGAGCATGAAAGAGAGTTCACCCGGACTTCATACGGCCTTCATGCGCTTGGAGTGAGCTTCAGGGGTCGTCGATTTGCGCCCTGCCTAGCGCCACGCGCCGAGGCCGCGCCGTCCGCCTCACGAACCTCGACAAGGAACGCCTTCCCCATGAAGCCGACCCTCCTGGGCTTCCGCACTGCACTTTTCTCGCTGCTCGCCGCTGCCGCCGTGATCGCCACCATCGCGGCGACACCCTTCCACTTCGCCCTCATCAAGTCCATGCCGACGGACAAGGCGACGGTCCACGAGTTCCCCGAGGTCAAGCTCTGGTTCAGTGAGGCTCCGGAGGACGGCACCGTCTCCATCCATCTATTGGATGAAGAAGGGGAACCCGTGCCGGCCACGGACGTCGTCCAGGACCCCGAGGCTCCCACGGCGTTCTCCATCCGACCCTCCAGTCCCCCTCCTGCCGCCACGTACACGGTGAGCTGGCGCGGGATGGGCGACGATGGGCATGTGGTGCGGGGAGAGCTGAAATTCACCGTCGCGGGCCACTGAGCCACACGACGCCGTGCTCGTGCTCCTCGACCTCCTGACGGGCTGGACCCTGTTTCTTTCGCTGGCACTGGCCATCGGCGCCGTTGTCATGCGCTGGGTGGTCCTCCCTCGCCCCGACCGGGCCGGCGCCCCGTCGTTCGATGAGGGCCGTGCCAGCGCAGCGCGGGTCGGCCTGCGCGCCACCGGACTCCTCCTGATCGCCCTGATTCTGGTTCTGGCTCGGCAGCTCATCGAGTTCCACGATCCCTTCGGGTCTTGGCGTGGCGACGCCCGCCTTCTGGTGGGCGGTACGGCATGGGGGACCACCTGGATCATCGGGGTGGCGGTCGCGGCCCTGACGACCATCGCCTTCAGCCTGGCCCGCGGCCGGCGTCGGGGTGGGTGGCTCTTGGCCACTGCGGGCGTCCTCGCCCTCGGCGCCTTCCCTGGCCTGATCGGCCACGCGAACGCAGGTGAGTTCCGTGCCGTGACGCTGATCGCGGACACACTCCACGTCTGGGCCATGGGCGCGTGGATCGGAACCCTGGGGCTGATCCTGGTCTTCGAACGCCGGTACCGAAGCAAGGGGGAGCCGGGGCGTGACGGAAGCCTACTGCCGACATTCGTGCCCCGATTCTCCCCGGTAGCTGTCGTCAGCGTGGGGACGCTCGTCCTTACGGGTGTGCTGGCGGCCTGGATCCACCTGGCCTCGGTGTCCGCGCTCGTGACGACGTCTTACGGACGATTGCTCCTGCTCAAGGTAAGCCTGGTGGTCGCCGTCCTTGGTCTCGGCGCCCTGAACTGGCGGCGACTGACTCCATTGCTCGGGGAAGCGAGCGGCCAACGTAGTATGCGCCAGGCGGCGACCCTCGAGTTCGTGGTGGCGAACATCGTCCTGCTCGTCACCGCCCTCCTGGTGCGAACGTCACCGATGTGAACGGCCG
>JBBSOM010000223.1:0-5466 GCA_038259715.1 Longimicrobiales bacterium | reverse complement strand
TGGGTGTTCTTCATAACCCGGCATACACACAAAAAAACACGGGGGGCCCACTCGCGGCCGCGGGGCCCCGCCGCCTGATCGTCTGGATGGTGGTCTAGCTATCCTGTACGAACGGCACGAGGCGCCCTCTCATCGAGGCGTACTACGACCCCGATAAGTCGAAGGGTGCTAATGCCAAGCGCCAGAATGCCGTTCATTTCGCCGATCCAGAAGAGTCGTTCGTGAAACGAAGCCTTGTACTTACAGGGATGCACGGCAGGCGTCAAGTGTCCGGCTTGCGGCCGGGTGGTTCGGCCGCCTCCGCTCGAGCCCGCAAGACGTCCGCGAACACCCCCGCCGCGGTGACCTCGGGACCGGCGCCGGGCCCCCGCACCACGAGCGGCGACTCCTTGTACCGGCGGGACTCGATGACGAAGACGTTCTGGGGCCCGCTCTGTGCCGAGCAGGGATGCTCGGCCGCCACGATCTCGAGGCCGATGCTGGCGGCTTCACGCGTGACCCTCGCGAGATAGATCAGCCTGCCGCCCCGCGCGAGAGCCTCGTCGCGCAGTGCGGCGATCCGGGCATCCGAGGACGGAAGCGCTTCCCAGAACTCCTCAACCGAACCGTCCGTGCCGCAGTCCGACAGGGGGGTCACGTCCACGTCCGCCATGTGGAGGTCGATCCCGGCTTCCCGGGCCAGAATGACCAGCTTGCGTGCAATGTCCGTCCCGCTCAGATCCAGGCGGGGATCAGGCTCGGTGTAGCCCAGCGCGTGTGCCTGCCGCACCGCGTCACTGAACGCAACTCCTTTCATCACCTCGTCGAGGATGAAGCCGGCCGTGCCGGAGAGGATGCCTTCGATCCGCTCGACCCGGTCCCCGGTCGCCAGCAGATCCGCCAGCGGACGCAGCACCGGCAGTCCCGCCCCCACGGTGGTCTCGTAGTAGAGCCGTCCACCCTCCCGCTGCGCGCGGCGCAGGGCCTCATACCCCTCCCCGGAACTCGAGAAAGCGATCTTGTTGGCGCTCACCACGGCCACGCCCGCGCGCAGCAACCTCACATACGCGGCCGCCGGCTCGGGACTCGCGGTGCAGTCCACGAAGATGCGAGGGCGGTGCGGCCAGCCGAGGGCCGCCTCGACCAGCGCCTCCAGGTCCCCACCGCCCGCCTCCAGGTCCTCACTCCAGCGGGCCAGGTCGATGCCCTTGGCGCGGACCACGGCGCGACTCCCCCTGGCCAAGCCGACGAGCTTGAGCTTGTCCGAGCCCGATGCGCCCGTGACGTCCCCGAGTTGGCGCAGGAACTCCTTCCCCACCCGGCCTGGGCCCGCCAGGAAGATCTGGGCCGTGAGCGTTTGGGGGGTGAAGAACGAGGCGTGCGTCGCACGCACCGCGGTGCCCACGTCGCGGCGTGTGACCACGAACGAGATGTTGAGCTCGGAGGAGCCCTGGGCGATGGCGCGGATGTTGACTCCGCAGTCCCCGAGAATCCCGAAAATGCGTCCCGCCACCCCCGGACGGGCCTTCATAGCGTCGCCCACCACGGCCACGACGGAGCAGGCCTCCTCGATCACGAGCCCGTCCAGCACTCCCGCCCGCCGCTCCATGTCGAACTCGGCCGCCACCGCGGCCTTGGCCGCGACCAACGAGTCCCCGTGGACCGCGACGCAGACCGAGCGCTCGCTGGACGCCTGGCTCACCAGCAACACCTTGGCGCCTGCGGCATCGAGCGCGGAAAGAAGGCGCGCCGCGATGGATCGGTTGGCTCCGGCCCACCCGCTCAGTTGCAACAGCGCGACATTGTCCACCGACGCGATGCCCCGAACCGGACCGTTCTCATCGACGGTCTCCGCGCGGCCCACGCGGGTTCCCGGCCTGGACGGCGCCATCGTATTGCGGATCACGAGCGGGATCCCTCGCTCGCGCAAGGGTCGCACGGTCTTGGGGTGGACCACCCGCGCGCCCCAGTGCGAAAGCTCCAGAAGCTCGTCGTAGCTGATGCTGGGCAGCGTGCGTGCGTCGGACACGATGCGGGGGTCGGCGGTCATCACGCCGTCCACGTCGGTCCAGATTTCGACTTCGTCCGCGTTCATGGCAGCGCCCAGGATGGACGCCGTGTAGTCCGAGCCGCCCCGCCCCAGCGTGGTCCGCGTTCCGGACGGGGTGGCGCCCAGAAATCCCGTGACCACCGCCACCACACCGTCCGGAACGGCTCGTTCCCGAATGCGCGCCTCCGTGGCGATCATGTCCACTTCGGCCTCGCCGTAACGTCCATCCGTGACGATCCACTCCGAAGCGTCCACCGCCTGGGCGGGAAGGCCGCGCACGTATAGGCCCGCCGCGATGATCTCGGCGGAGAGGCGCTCGCCGAAGGAGAGGACGTGATCGAGCGTGCGCGGAGAGCACTCCCCCACGAGCGCGATGCCGCGCAGGAGCCGGTCGAGCTCGGTCAGATGTTCGTTGAGGATGGCCACCACCTCGCGCGCATCACCCGTAAGCTCGAGAACGGCCTCGCGGTGGCGCCGCTCGATCTCCTCCTGCGTGGACACAAAGGCGCCCAGGGCCGCCTCTCCAGCGACACGGACAAGGAGGTTCGTGACGCCCCCGAAGGCCGACACAACCAGCACCGGCACGCAGGCCTGGAGGCGTTCACGGACCACCTGGTCGATGACGTCGAGGCGGGCGCCGCCCGTCACCGACGTGCCCCCGAACTTGAGCACACGCCTCGGCACCGGGTCTCCTCCGGGAACCTCCGAGCCGGCTCCCTTCACTTCCTCCGACATTCCGAATCTCCCGCGGTCACCCGCTGGACGCAGAAGAAAAAAGACCGACCCCCTGCAGAGGAGGCCGGTCTGAGAGCTTCGCACGGCGCGCTGACGGCGAACCGACATGCGAGGGTCTCCGATGTGCAAGCGGGCTGCTCACTTTTTCGCCCGAGGTGCAAAGCTATCCGGGCCCGTGACCCGCGCAAGGTCGGGCGGGGGCTGTCCGTACCGCTCCTAGGCCGGGCCCCTCGCCTCCTCCCGGGAATTCTCAAGCGCCTCCACAACGGCGTCCGTGAAGGCTTCCGTGCCGACCGGCGCGTCGGTCCCCCTCGCCACGTCCGGCGTGCGCAGGCCGCGCAGGAAGGCCCCCGTCACGGCATGTTCTACGGCGCGCGCCTCCTCGTGCAGACCGAAGGCGTGCGCCAGCATGAGCGCCGCGGAGCGGAAGGCTCCGACCGGGTTGGCGATCCCCCGACCGGCGATGTCGGGCGCCGAGCCGTGGACGGGCTCGAAGATGCCCACCTGCCCGCCGACAGAAGCCGACCCGAGGACCCCGAGCGAACCGCAGATGGCGGCCGCTTCATCGCTCAGGATATCGCCGAACATGTTCTCCGTCAGCAGGACGTCGAAGCGGCGCGGCCTCAAAATCAGTTCCATGGCCGCCCGATCGACCAGCATGTGCTCAAGGTGCACATCGGGATATTCTCCGGCGATGCGTGACACGACGGACCGCCAGAGGCGCGACACTTCCAGCACGTTCGCCTTGTCCACCGACGTGACGTGTGACCTCCTGGTCCGCGCCAGTTCGAAGGCGACCCGCGCGATGCGCTCCACCTCCGCGTCCGTGTAGGCGAGTGTGTTCGTCGCCCGCCCTTCGGCCTCATCCCAAACGCGCGGCCGGCCGTAGTAGAGCCCGCCCGTGAGTTCGCGCACGATCACCAGGTCGGTGCCCGCCGCGATCTCCGGCCGCAGGGCTGACGCGCCCTCGAGCGCCACGTCGACCTTGGCCGGACGCAGGTTGGCGAAGCATCCAAGCGCGGCCCGCAGGCCCAGCAGCGCCGCCTCGGGCCGAGCGGCCGGAGGCAAGCCGTCCGCTCGTGGATCCCCCACAGCACCCAGGAATACGGCTCCGGCCCGTCGGCACTCGTCGAGCGTGGCTTGGGGGAGAGGCGTCCCATGCCGCTCCCAGGCCGAATAGCCGACGTCCCGTTCGACCACCTCGACTTCGTGCCCGAAGCGAGCGGCCACGGCTTCGAGGACGCGCAGCATGGCCGCCGTGACCTCAGGTCCGACGCCATCGCCTCCCAGGGCCACCACATTCAGCAGCCCCATCACACGGCCCAGGAGTCGGCCGTGTGTGCGAAATGGCGCTCTTCGAGCACCCGGGCCTGTTCGGCCTTGTTCACTACATGGACGAACGCCTGGCCAGACGCGAGAACCACGTCCGTAGCGCCGCCCCGTCCCGTGAACGTCTGGCCGTCGACGCGGGCACGGATCGTCACCTCGCCGACCGCATCCTGCCCGGGCGTCACCGCACGTATCTGAAGGTCTTCGAGGACGATCGTGAAGTCCATCAGCGCCTCCAGGGCCGAAAACACCGCGGCGATCGGTCCATCCCCCGTGCCGCGCGCCGTACGGGGTATGCCGCCTTCGGTCGTCACAGCGACGCGTGCCTCGGACACCACCCCCCCGCACTTCACCGAGAGGGAGTCGAGCTGGTGTACCTCCCGCACGTCCTCGAGCACGCCACGGTGCAGGATGGACAGCAGGTCCTCGTCGAGGATGACCTTCTTCCGCTCCGCAAGCGCCTTCACGCCTCGGGCCACCCGATCCAGTTCGTCCGCGACGAGCGCGTAGCCCAGTTCCTTATAGCGTGACTCCAGGCCGTGCCTGCCCGAGTGTTTTCCGATCACCAGTTGCGTGGCGGGAGCCCCGACCATCTCGGGCGTCATGATCTCGTACGTGCTGGGATCGGCCAGCATCCCGTGCTGGTGGATCCCCGCCTCGTGCGCGAAGGCGTTCTTTCCAACGATCGCCTTGTTCGGTTGAGGGTGGATCCCCGTCAGGTAGGAGAGCGTCCGACTGGCCCGGTAGAGACGTTCCGCGCGCACCCCGGTCTCGTGTCCCTGCTCGTCCGGACGCACGCGGAGCGCCATGACGATCTCTTCGAGCGCGGCGTTGCCCGCCCTCTCGCCGATCCCGTTGACGGTGCATTCCACCTGGCGGGCTCCGGCGTCCACCCCCGCGAGAGAGTTGGCGACCGCGAGGCCGAGGTCGTCGTGGCAGTGGACGCTGAGGGTGTGGTCGCGGAGGTCGGGGACACGTTCGAGCAGCGTCGAGATGAGTCGCGACATGTCCCCGGGCAGCGCATATCCAACCGTGTCGGGCACATTGATGGTGGTCGCACCCGCCTTCAGCGCGACGTCGACGACCCGACAGAGGAAGTCGACGTCCGAACGCGTAGCATCCTCCGCGCTGAACTCGACGTCATCGACAAGCGTACGGGCGAAGGTGACCGCGTGCGCGACGCGCTCGAGGCACTCCTCCCGTCCGATGAACAGCTTGTTGCGGAGGTGGAGTTCGGACGTCGCGATGAAGACGTGGATCCTCGGGTCACTCGAGGCCTCCAGCGAACTGGCCGCCGCCTGCACGTCACGGGTCGAGCAGCGGGCCAACGACGCAATCGTGGTTCCGTTCAACGCCCGGCAGATACGGGCGAT
>JBBSOM010000222.1:0-5472 GCA_038259715.1 Longimicrobiales bacterium | reverse complement strand
TGCCCCGCGGCGCCGAGGCCGTCCGCAAAGCGGCGTGCGTGGCGGCAACAGCGGTCCACCAGGTCGGCGAGACCCGACCGGCCGAGCGACATCAAAGCGGCCCACACGTCCACGCCCCGGGCACGCCGGGACGACTCGGGTGTGAAGTCGCACGGTTGACGCTCGGCGTCCGCCGGCAGATACGAGGCCCTCAGCGACAACGCGGCTCGCGCCGGGCCCGCGTCCCTGAAGAGCACCAGACCGCTATCGTAGGGGACATTGAGCCACTTGTGCAGGTCCGTGGCGCACGAGTCCGCGTGTTCGATGCCCGCCATGAGCGGACGGAGCGTCGGGGACGCGGCCGCCCACAGGCCGAAAGCCGCATCGACATGGAGCCAGGCGCCCGCTTCGCGCGTGCGTGCCGCGATCGCCTCGAGTGGATCGAACGCCCCGCTGTTCACGTTGCCCGACTGGGCGCACACGATGGTCGGGCCGGCCATGGCGGGAAGCGCGTCCGGACGCATCCGGCCCTGGCCATCCACGGGCACCGCGACGACCCGGTCCGCGCCGAGGCCCACGAACGCGAGCGACCGAACCAGCGTCGAGTGCGCCTCGGCGCCGACCACCACCGTCACCTCCGGCGCGCCTCGTAGGCCCTTCGCCTCGACGTCCCATCCGACCCGGCCGAGCACTCCGTTCCGCGCGGCCGCGAGGCCGCTGACGTTGCCCATCGTCGTGCCGGTGACGAAGCCCCCGCTCCACGTCGGCGGTAGCCCGAGCGCGTCGAGGATCCACGACAGGGCGATCTCCTCCAGGCGCGCGCCCACCGGACTCATCACCTGGTACGCACCGTTCTGGTCCCACGCTCCCGCGAGCCAGTTGGCGGCGAGCGCCGCCGGCAGCGAGCCTCCCACGACGAAGCCGAAGTAGCGGGGGCCGGCCGACGCGACCGTGGCCGGCGACCCGATCTCGTCGAGAAGACGCAGGATCTCGGCGGGCTCGGCGCCCTGGTCAGGCAAGGGTTGGGAGAGCCCGTCGAGACGCGCCACGGCTGCGGCTCCCGGCGCTACGCCACGCATGTCCAGACCGTCGAGATAGGCTTGCGCGCGTTTCGCAGCGTCGCGGAGAAGGTCGTTCATGTCGACATCCAGTGATGCGGGTGCGGCCCTTTAGACCGCGGACGACGCCAGCTTACGGGATCTTCAGCGCCCGCGAAACGATGGGCGCCCCGCAACCGAGGCCGTGACCCTGCCCAGGGCGACCGCCCGCGGTATGTTCCCGCAGTCGGTACGGTCACGCCTCCCCGGCATCGGACATCGGAGCATGTATGCGGCCACTCCTGCCCCTGATCGCGACGCTTTTCGTCGCGCCGCCTCTTCCGGCCATCGCCCAGGAGTTGGGCCGGGACGTGGTGGTGGAGCGCAACGTCATGATGCCCGCCCGCGACGGAGTTCCGCTCGCGACCGACATCTACCGCCCGGCCGTGGACGGGCGCGCGCTGTCCGACCCCCTGCCGCTCGTGCTGCAACGAACGCCGTACGGGAAGTCGGCCGAACGCTTTCTCGTCCCTGCGCTCTACTTCGCCAGCCACGGCTATGTGGTGGCGATCCAGGACCTCCGCGGCCGCTACGACTCGGGCGGAGACTTCATCAAGTACGACCCGGCGGATGCCCCGGACGGCTACGACGCCATCGAATACCTGGCCAAGCTCCCCTATGTGGACGGACGTGTGGCCATGTGGGGCACCTCGTATGCCGGGCACGCGGAGGCGGACGCGGCCAAGATGCGCCCACCGCACCTCGCGGCGCTCGTCATCAACGAGGGTGGGATGGCCAACGCATGGGACCACGCGGTGCGTCAAGGTGGCGCGTTCGAGTTGGGCCGCGAACTCACGTGGGCGTTCCGGCAGATCCCATTGGAGGTCGACGACCCGGTGGTCCAGGCCCACTTCGACAAGGAGAAGGTCGAGGACTGGTACAGTGCCTGGCCCTTCCGGCCGGGGCTGAATCCCCTCTCCATCGAGCCGAACTTCGACGAGTACATCATGGAGGAGGCCACCCACAGCGACTACGACGACTTCTGGAAGCAGATGGGCATCAATTGGGTGGAGTACTACGACCAGACCGCCGACGTACCCATGGTCCATATCGGCGGGTGGTACGACATCTTTCTGCGCGGCACCATCCAGAACTATCAGGAGTTGGCCCGTCGCCAGAAGACGCCAAAGTGGCTGATCGTCGGGCCGTGGACGCACAGCGGGAACGGGCGCACGTACGCGGGGGATGTCGACTTCGGGCCCGACGCCGCGATTCCCGACTTCGAGACGGCGTATGAGGTCGGTTGGTTCGATCGGCTCCTGAAGGGTGTGCGCACGCCGAGCACGCCGGACAAATCCGTGCGCCTGTTCGTAATGGGCACGGGCGACGATTCGAAGGACGGCGCCGGGCGGCTCCAGCACGGCGGCTACTGGATGGACGCGGACGTATGGCCGCTCCCCGAAACCCGTCCTACGCCCTACTACTTCCACGCCGACGGGACCCTGAGCCCCACCCCGCCCGCGGAGACGTCGTCCTTCACGACGTTCACGTTCGACCCGGCGCACCCCGTGCCCACGCTCGGCGGGAACGTATCCGCCAGGGTGAAGGACGGCGCCTACGACCAGCGTGAGCGGCCCGACTTCGTGGGGAGCCGTCCCCCCTTCCTGCCCCTCAGTGCGCGCCCGGACGTCGTGGTTTTTCGAACGGAACCGCTCGAGCGTGACGTCACGGTTGCCGGGCCCATCACGGTCCGGCTGTACGGATCCTCCACCGCGGTGGATACCGACTTCACGGTCAAACTCGTCGACGTGATCCCTCCCAGCGCGGACTTTCCGACCGGGTTCGACCTGAACTTGACCGACGGTGTGGTGCGGATGAGCTACCGGAATGGACGCCCGACGCGGAATCTCATCGAACCCGGGGTCATCTACGACCTGACCATCGAGCCCTTCCCCACGGCAGCCGTGTTCAAGACGGGACACCGCATCCGGATCGACGTCTCCAGCAGCAACTTCCCGCGATGGGACGTGAACCCCAACACGGGAGAACCGCTGGCCCACAGCCGACGCGGGGTGCCGGCCGACAACACGGTGTGGCACGATGCCCGCCATCCCTCACACATCGTGCTGCCGCTGATCCCCAACCGGTAGAGGCCTGTTGAAAAAGGGAGGCAGTCCTGACGATGGGGTCTTGCGGCTTCAGGCAAGGCGGAACCGCGCAACCCCCGTCGCCCAAAGGGTTGTGGCGGCATGGGCCCATCTTCCGCGTTGGGTCGCGGCCCTGGCCCATCATCCGCGCACGGCCACGTACTCGCGCATTCCGTCCCGCAGCACGAACGCATGTTGCACCCGAAACGGATGGATGATCCGCTCGATATCGGCCGGGCGCAGGCGGGCCAGCGGGGGCTGCGGGAGACCCGTCTCCTTCCAATGCACATGCGCACGGTCCACGACGGTGAACCGCATACGCCTCACGGATGGGGTGTCCGCCATGTCAACCATGAAGTGGAGGCGGGCGCCTGGCGCCGCGACATCCGCTAGTCCCGCAACGACGTCGGCGCGCTGGGCGGGCGCCAGCGGGTCCATCACGTTCCAGGCGAGCACCACCTGGTACGGTTCCTCTCCGCTGACCCAAAGCGCCCCAACCGCGTCGGCCAGCGACCCCTCGGTGGCCCACATGGTGCCCAGATCCGCGAAACGCACGCGGCGTGCGAACGGCTTATAACAGCGGAGGTTCCCGTCTGCGGCAGGTCCCAGGTCGAGGAAGGTCCGGTTGGCGTGGGGCGCGAGGCTATCGATGAGCGTAGCGAGGCCCGGGGCGGCGTGAACCCCATCCACCGACGGCGGCCCGGGGAGCGTAGCGGCCGGAGGCTCCGACACGCGCGAACGGAGCCACGCCACCTCAGTTGTCCACCGCGGCGCTCGCGGCCTTCCCTTCTCCATGCTTCGCGTCGAGGGCCTTTCCCGACGCTCCGGACGATGCGGCCACGTTCGTCCTGGCATCCGGGGACGCCGGGGGGCTCGGAGCATCCGAAGGCCGCCCGTTCCCGCTTCGCGCGCGTCCCGTTTCTGGCCCGCCCATGTCCACGGTTCCTCGGAAGCTGGCGCCGTCCTCCAACACGACACGGGGCGCGGTGATGTCTCCATCGACGAGAGCGGTGCTGCGGAGAACCACCATCTCGTCCGCACGCAGGTTGCCGTGTACGGTGCCCTCGACGGTGATCACCCGGCCCGTGATCCCGGCCTTCACCTGCCCCGCCGGTCCCACGGTCACGGAGTGCTGGCCGAGGTCGACCGAACCGTCGACGTGTCCTTCGATGAGCAGATCTTCGTCCCCGCTGACTTCCCCGCGAATGGTGATCGACGTCCCGATGGTCGCCGGCTGGCCGCCCGACTGTCGGCTTGGTTCCCGTGCCGGCGGGGAGGCTCGGACGGCCGGCGGCGTGTGCGCGGACACGGGCTGCTCGGGAATGCCTTCATCCTTCTTCCACATGGACGACCTCTCTTCAGCTCGTGGCATCAACCATAGTACTCGTTGGGGTGTGGTGGACGCGCTCGTGCCACGCGGCAGCCCATCGTCGTGCCTGACCCGTCCAGGTCCGGGCAGCCGGGGGCCATGGCGAAACACCGGTTTTGCTGCACGTCCTGTGCCAGTCAACGCGTTGCAACGCATTGAGGGCACGCCGGACTTCCTGATCGTCCTGCTTGGCCCGCCCGATCCGGCGACCGCCCGAGGGCGAGGATCGGCTCGTCCGCCGTGAAGAGTTGGCATGCTCCCTGCTTCGGAGGTGAGCGTCGGTATCAGCCGCCATCCTGGAGCCCACCATGAAGCGCCCATCTACGCCGACACTCGGCGCCGTCCCGCTCGTGCTCTGCCTCGCCCTGCTCGGCGCCTGTGGATCCGAGCCGACCGCACCTCCTGATCGCACCGTCCGCGATCCTGTCGTGCATTCCGTTATCGAGGTCGGAGCCATTGCGGAGCCGTCGAACGTTGCGACACGAGACGGGGGGGCCTCGGCCCGTCAGGGAGACGAGATTCTCTGGTTTTTTGGCGACACCTTCTTCCACCCCGCTTCCAGCGATGGCGTCAACTACCGCACGAACACCGCGGCGCTGGCGCCCCTGACCGCACCCCTGGCGGTTACCGAGCCGCTCGATGCGGCCGGCGCGCCGTTTCAGGCGATCCCATTCACCGCCGAGGAGGAGGCCTACAACGACTCGACCGCCAGCCCCAATGAACGAATCGCACTGTGGCCCGGTGGCTTGATCTCCCGTGGGGCCGAGGGAATCGTCGGCTTCGCCAACAAGCTCTACGTCCATCCGGGACTCTTGAACTACGACCACATCGGCGTCGAGCTCGTCCGTTTCGCTCCGGGATCCACTACGGCCACTCGGTTGGGACCGCTGTTCGGCGCCGACGATCCGGTCTTCGACATTCCCATGGTCCGCGGGGATTC
>JBBSOM010000221.1:0-5475 GCA_038259715.1 Longimicrobiales bacterium | reverse complement strand
GGTCGGGGCGATGCAGGTAGGACCGTAGGAATCGAAGAAGCAGCAAGACGAAGCATTTGCTTCGGCCCGTGACCACCGACTGAGAGCCGCCAGCGGTGGGAGGGTACACGAGACGGCTCGGACAAGGATGACACAACCAGGAAAGCGATTCGCCGCGGCACGCACCAAGGTGCCGCCAGGCGTCAAGTTCGCTCCTGACGAAGCCGTCAAGCTCGTCAAGGAGTTGGCCTTCGCGAAGTTCGATGAAACCGTCGAGGTGGCGACCCGCCTCGGTGTGGATCCCCGTAAGGCCGACCAGATCGTCCGCGGTACGGTGGTGCTTCCGCACGGTACGGGTAAGACCGTACGCGTGCTGGTGCTCACCCAGGGCGCCAAGGTCCAGGAAGCCTTGGACGCGGGGGCCGACTTCGCAGGCACCGAGTACATCGAGAAGATTCAGGGTGGATGGCTGGCCTTCGACGTTTGCGTCGCGACGCCCGACCTGATGGGCAAGGTCGGGCCGCTGGGCCGGATACTCGGTCCTCGCGGTTTGATGCCGACCCCCAAGGCCGGTACCGTGACGCTGGACGTCGCCAAGGCGGTGACCGAGATCAAGGCCGGTAAGATCGAGTTCCGCGTGGACAAGACCGGCAACGTCCACGTGCCGATCGGGAAGGTCTCGTTCAGCGAGGATCAGCTCTCCGCGAACCTCACGTCGTTCATGGATCAGATCGTCCGAGCCAAACCGACGGCCTCCAAGGGCACGTACGTGAAGAGCGTGACGGTCTCGAGCACCATGGGTCCGGGCGTCGCCATCGACCCGAACCTCTATCGGAGAGCCTTATGAACCGCACGCAGAAGGAGTCCTTTGTTTCGGATCTCCGCGAGCGCCTTCGCAAGGCTCCCGTGGTGTATCTGACCGACTTCACGGGGCTCGATGTGAAGTCGATCACGAAGCTTCGTCGTTCGCTGCGGGAGTCCGGCGCCGAGTACGTAGTGGTGAAGAACCGCCTGGCTCGACTCGCGTTCGGCGACACGGATCTTCCGAACATCTTCGAAGGCATGACCGGCCCTACGGGCGTGATCCTGGGGTACGACGATGTCGTGGGGCCGGCCAAGGCCATCATGGACTTCGCCAAGGACCACGACAGCAAGCCGGCGTTCAAGCTCGGAATCCTGGAGAACGAGGTCCTGCAGCCCGCGCAGATCGATCGGCTCGCGAAGCTGCCTCCGAGGGAACAACTCCTGGCCGAACTGGCGGGCGCGATGTCCGCGCCGGTGGCCATGCTCGCCATGGCGCTCGAAGGGAAGTTGCATGAAATGGCCGGCCTGATCGACGCGCTTCGCGAGAAGCGTCAGGGAGAAGGCGGCGAGTAGCCCGCATCCCGGGCAGTAGATGGTGGGGGACGCGGGCGCGTCCCTGATGAACGTACAGGGTCAACCCAATCGCCGGCCCCAGGCCGGATCGACTCAGGAGGAAGTTGGACCATGGCTACCAAGCATGAGGAGTTGCTCGACACCATCGGAAACATGACCGTGCTCGAGTTGTCCGAGTTCGTCGAGGTGTTCAAGGAGAAGTTCAACGTCCAGGCGATGGCCGCTCCGGTGGCCGTTGGCGGCGGCGGTGAGGCCGCGGCGGTCGAGGAGCAGGACGAGTTCGACGTCGTTCTCGAGGGCGTCGGAGACAAGAAGATCCAGGTCATCAAGGTGGTGCGTGAGCTCACCGGCCTGGGCCTCAAAGAGGCGAAGGACCTCGTGGACAGCGCCCCTGGCGCGGTCAAGGAGGCCGTCACCAAGGCCGAGGCCGAACAGATGAAGGCCAAGTTGGAAGATGTTGGAGCTTCAGTCACACTGAAGTAACAGGAGCCGGAGAACCGCCTGTCACACCGGCACACACTCCAGAGCCCAGCCTGATGCGAAGGTCGCGCAGGCAGAGGTTCTCGCGTGAGGGTCCCCGCCGTGGGCACCCCCAGAAATGGGGTGTGCCTACGGACCGGGGATTCGCGCGCTTCGACCTCGAAGTAGAACCCGAGACGCCCGGGCCCCGCCCCGCGCGGGACCTGTAAGGGGGACGTACGTTGGAACTGCTGCGCAAAGATAATCGGCCCGTCGTGAGCTTCGCGAAGCTCGATTCGATCATGCCGATGCCGAACCTGCTCGACGTTCAGCTTCGTTCGTTCGAGAAGCTGGTGGAATCGGGGCTCGACCCGGAGGAGCAGTGGGACTTCGGTCTCGACCGCGTCTTCGGGGAAATCTTCCCGATCTCGGACGTCAACGAAAATTTCACGCTCGAGTACGTGAGCGCCGCGCTCGGAGAGCCGAAGTACTCCGTCGAGGAGTGCATCGAGCGCGACATGACGTACGCTGCGCCACTCAAGGCCACGCTGCGTCTGATCGTGTGGGAAGTGCTCGAGGAGGGTGCGAAGAAGGGAACCGAGCGCCGGCCCAAGGACATCATCGAGAAGGAGGTCTACCTCGGTGACCTCCCTCTGCTCACCGAACTGGGCACCTTCATCATCAACGGCGCCGAGCGCGTCGTGGTGAGCCAGTTGCATCGGTCTCCGGGCGTCGTGTTCGAGGAGAACATCCACCCGAACGGGAGCAAGCTCTACAGCGCCCGTATCATCCCGTTCCGCGGGTCGTGGGTCGAGTTCACCATCGACATCAACGACATCTGCTACGTCCACATCGACAAGAAGAAGAAGTTTCCGGCCACGGCGCTGCTGCGCGCTCTCGGGTATTCCACCGACGCCGACATCTTCCAGCTCTTCTACGACGTGGGCGAGGTCAAGCTCGGCAAGGCCGACGAAAACGAGTTGCAGGACATGCTTCTCGGAAAGGTCATCGCCGAGGAACTCGTGGACCCCGAGACCGGCGAAGTGTTGGTGGAGGAGGCCGACGAGATCGACGAGGAGGTCCTGGGCATCATCGTCCGACTTGGCATGAAGAAGGTGAAGCTCTACCAGAGCAACCGGCAGTCGTTGCGCGGGGAAAGCCCTCTGGTCAAGAACACCCTCAAGAAGGATCCGACCGAGAGCGAAGAAGACGCCTTGCACGCGATCTATTCGCTGCTGCGTCCGGGTGAGGCCCCGAACGTGGAGACCGCACGGACGGCGCTCGACCGCGTCTTCTTCAGCCCGAAGCGGTACGATCTGGGCCGCGTCGGCCGCTACAAGATCAACCAGCGCATGGGCGTTCCGGTCCCGAAGACCACGACGGTCCTCACCAAGGAGGACTTCATCGCGATCATCCGGTTCCTGATCGACCTGAACGAGGGCCGGGGCTTCACCGACGATATCGACCATCTGGGCAATCGACGCATCCGGACGGTGGGCGAGCTGATCGCCAACCAGTTCAGTGTCGGCCTGTCGCGCATGGCGCGCCTGGTCAAGGAGCGCATGTCGATCAACACGGACCCCGAAAAAATCAACATCGACGACCTGGTCAACGCGCGGACCGTGTCCGCGGTCATCCAGGCGTTCTTCGGGTCCAGCCAGCTCAGCCAGTTCATGGATCAGACGAATCCGCTGGCCGAGATGACGCACAAGCGCCGCCTGAGCGCTCTGGGCCCGGGTGGGCTGACGCGGGAGCGCGCGGGCTTCGAGGTCCGGGACGTGCACTATTCGCACTATGGGCGGATGTGCCCGATCGAGACCCCTGAAGGTCCGAACATCGGCCTGATCACCTCCCTGACCTGCTACTCGCGGATCAACGAGCTGGGCTTCATCGAGACGCCCTATCGGGTGGTGACGGACGGCAAGGTGACAAGCAAGATCGAGTGGCTGTCCGCCAACGAGGAGGAGGAAGCCCGCATCGCGCAGGCCAATGCCCCGCTCGAGGACGACGGCGGATTCAAGAACGAGTACGTGCTGTGTCGGGAGCGCGGAGACTTCCCGCTCCTGAAGCCCGACAGCATCGACTACATGGACGTGGCGCCCGACCAGCTCGTATCGGTGGCCGCGGCGCTCATTCCCTTCCTCGAGCACGATGACGCCAACCGGGCCCTCATGGGCTCGAACATGCAGCGGCAGGCCGTTCCGCTCCTCTATCCGGACGCGCCCCTGGTGGGCACCGGACTCGAGGGCAAGGTGGCCACGGACTCCGGGGCCGTGATCACCGCGCGCCGGGGCGGCTCCGTAGTGCATGTCACGGCCGACGAGATCGTCGTCGACACCGGCACGGTAAAGCCGGGCACCGGCGACCAGCCCTTGGCCAAGCTCGCGCAGTTCGATCGGTATCGCCTGAAGAAGTTCTGGAGGACCAACCAGGACACGGCCATCAACCAGCGGCAGCTGGTGCGCGCCGGAGAGGAAGTGAATCCGGGCGACATCATCGCCGATGGTCCGAGCACCGACAACGGCGAGCTCGCGCTCGGGCGCAACGTGCTCGTCGCGTTCATGCCCTGGTACGGATACAACTACGAGGACGCCATCGTCATCAGCGAGAAGCTGGTGAAGGACGACGTGTTCACCTCGATCCACATCCAGGAGCTCGAACTCCACGTCCGCGACACCAAGCGCGGCATGGAGGAGATCACCCGAGAGATCCCGAACGTCGCCGAGGAAAGCCTGGTCGACCTCGACGAGCGCGGCATCGTACGCATCGGTGCCCGGGTGAAGAGCGGCGACATTCTGGTCGGAAAGATCACGCCGAAGGGCGAGACCGAGCTTTCCCCCGAGGAGAAGCTGCTCACCGCGATCTTCGGTGAGAAGGCCAAGGACGTGAAGGACTCGTCGCTGCGTGTGCCTCCGGGCATGAGCGGCACGGTCATCGACGTCAAGATCTTCAGCCGCCGGATCGACGACCCGCTCCTCGAGAAGGAGCACGGCGCGAAGATCGGTGAGTTCCGTAACCTCGAGCGCGAAGAGATCCAGCGGATCAGCGAGGCGCGCGACGAGGAATTGCGGGAGATCCTTCAGCGCCAGACCGTCTCACTCTTCCTCAAGAAGGGCACGGTGCAGGCGGTCTTGGACGAGGGCACCAAGCTCACGAAGGAACAGATCGACGAGCTGAACTTCAACAAGCTCGACCTGACCACGCTCAAGGTGGCCAACAAGGACGCCAACGAGCGCATTCGCCGCGTGGTGGACGAGGCCCAGCACAGGATCCAGCGCGTTCGGGAGAAGACCGAGGAACAGATCGACAAGGTCTTCCAGCCAGACGAGTTGCCGCCGGGCGTGGTCCAGCTCGTGAAGGTCTACGTTGCCGAGAAGCGGAAGATCTCCGTAGGCGACAAGATGGCGGGACGCCACGGGAACAAGGGCATCATCGCACGGATCGCGCCGGAGGAGGACATGCCGTTCCTCCCCGACGGAAGGCCGGTCGAGATCGTGCTCAACCCGCTGGGCGTGCCGGCGCGCATGAACGTCGGTCAGATCCTCGAGACCCACCTCGGGTGGGCGGCGCGCGTTCTGGGCTTCGAAGCCAAGACGCCGGTCTTCCAGGGTGCCACCGAGAACGAGATCGGCTCTCTGCTCAAGCTCGCCGGGCTCAAGT
>JBBSOM010000220.1:0-5483 GCA_038259715.1 Longimicrobiales bacterium | reverse complement strand
GCCACGCCGGCGGAACGCCGCGCCCTGGTCCGGAAGATCGTCACCGACTCTTCGCTCCTGGGGACGCCGCTGGACGCCGGGTCCTCTGCGGTCGTGCAGATGCTGAGGCACTTCGAGCGCGCGGCGTCGGTCCGTGAAATGGCGGAGAACCTGCGTGCGGGCCGGATGGGGTGGGCCGAGGCGAAGGGCCGACTCGCGGACGCGCTCGACCGCGAGGTGGAGCCCCTACGCCAACGCTTCGTCGCGCTCCGGGAAGACGAGCCGCACCTGGAGGCCGTACTGCGCGCCGGGGCCGCGAGGGCACAGACGCAGGCGGCCGGCACCATGGCGATGGTGAGATCCCTCACCGGGGTCGGGAAGTCCGCGGACGCCCGGACGACGGCATTTCCGTCCCGCGACCCGGGGTCGATCGGCGGGCCGATGGTTGGCTCCGGCCACCGGCACAGGAGGGGTGCATGATCAAGAAGGGACTCGGCGAGAGTCAGCAGCGGATTCTGGAGCATCTGAAACGACGGCAGTCGAGCACCATCCCCGCCATCGCAGCCGATCTCGACCTGAACGTGGAGACCATCCGCACGCACATGCGGGCCCTGGGGAGCGACGATCTGGTCAAGCGCGTCGGGAGTCGGAGGAGCGGCCCCGGTCGACCGGAGATCCTGTACGGGCTGACAGACGCCGCGGAGCCGTGGTTCCCCAATCGGGAGAGTGACATCCTCAGGGAACTCACCGCCTATCTGCAAGAGGCGGGAGAGTCGGGCATCGTCAACGACTTCTTCGCCGACTACGTCGGTCGGCGGCGTGCCGCGGCCATGTCGCGCGTGCAGGACCTGAGCGGTGAGGAACGGCTCCAGGAGGTCGCCCGCATCCTCACGGAAGACGGCTTCATGGCCGAGGTGCAGACCGACGACGAGGGCCGGCGCGTTCTACGCCTGCCGCACTGCCCGCTCCGACATGTGGTGGACGTCACGAAGGCGCCCTGCAGCGCCGAACTCTCCTATGTCCGTGAGCTTCTGGGCGAGCGGCTGGCACGCGTGAGCTACATCCCGGCGGGCGATGCCGCCTGCTGCTACACCATCGCGGAGGGCGGTCCCCGCATCGATAACAGCCAGATAACAGCTGGATAGACACTCGCCCCCCATAAACCGTCATCGAACAAGGGGTGAAACCGGAGTCCGGCGGCGAAATCAGCGTTCGCCCGAGCCCCCACGCCGGCGTCCTGGTCACCGTTGTGTCCAAACGAGCGACTCATGGAAGGAGTGAGGTGACGTATGCGGCGAACGCTCTCGGTACTGGGGCCATTCCTGCTGATCGGCCTGCTGATTGGTTGGAGCACGGCCAGCGCTCAAACGCGCTCCGTGACCGGTCGGGTCGTTGGTGAAGCCGGCCGACCCCTGGAGTCGGTGGATGTGGCCGTGAAGGGCACGAACATCAACACGCTCACGAACCAGGAGGGTGCGTTCACGCTCTCCGTGCCCGCAGGCGATGTGGACCTGGTCATCCGGGTCATCGGCTATCAGACCACGACCGTCACCGTGTCTGCGGATCAGGCCAGCGCTGGAGTCATCACGCTGAGGGGCGATGCGTTGAGGCTGGACGAGATCGTGGTCACCGGCCACGCGACGGGCGTTCCTCGCCGGAATCTCGCCAATGCCGTGGCGACGGTGAACGCGACCGAACTCGACAAGGCCCCCGCGTCGAGCGTCGAGCAGATGCTCGCCGGCAAGATGGCCGGGGTGGACTTCCGGGAGAACTCCGGCGCTCCGGGCGGGGGAAGCCGGGTGCGTCTTCGTGGCATGACGTCGATCATCGGGTCCGGCGAGCCGCTGTACGTCATCGACGGCGTCATCGCGAGCAATCAGAGGCTCGACGCCGGGATGAACGCGATCTCGCGGGCGACGGGCGGCATCTCCAGCACCACGCAGATGAACCCCATCAACCGGATCGCGGACCTCAACCCCAACGACATCGAAAGCGTCGAGGTCCTGAAGGGCGCATCGGCGGCGGCCATCTATGGCTCCAGGGCCTCCAACGGGGTGATCATCATCCAGACCAAGCGGGGTCAGGCGGGGGCGCCGCGTTTCCAGATCCGGCAGTCCGTCGGCGTGGCGATGCGGTCGTTCTCGTACCACGGCGGTCGGATCTTCCAGACGCTGGACGACGCCGTGGATGCGTTCGGGTCCGAGGCCGTTCAGGATTGGTCACCAGGCTATACGGTCTACGACCTCGAGGACCAGTTGTCGGGCCGAAAGGCGGTTCAGAGCGAGACCAGCCTCAGTATGAGCGGCGGCACGGCCACCACACGGTACTACGTTTCCGGGTTGATCCGACACGAGCCGGGGATCGTCGTCTACACGGGCGCCGACAAGGCCACTTTGAGGCTCAACCTCGATCAGAACATCGGGAAGAGCCTTACGATCTCGACCGGCGCGGAGGTCCTCCACACCAACGCCGACCGCGGGGTGTTCGGGAACGACAACTCGGGCACCAGCTATTACTTCGTACTGCCCCACCATCCGAACTTCTTCGATCTCCGGCCCACGTGCGAGGACGGCGTGAAGCGGGTGACGTGCAAGAACCCGCAGAATGCGGTATTCCCCGACAATCCCTACGTGGCCAGCAACCCGCTTCAGACGGCTGCCCTCCAGAAGCGGTATGAAGGGGTGTGGCGGGTGATCGGAACGGGCCGGATCGAGTGGGAGGCGCTGACCACCAGTTCACAGCGGCTAAGGCTGATGGCGAACGGGGGCGTGGACCACTTCACGCAGCACGGAGACATCGTTTCGCCGCCGGAACTGCAATTCGAGGATGACGACGGGCTTCCGGGAACACGGGTGTTGTCGTACGCCGGCAGCCTGAACTCGAACGTCAACCTCAACCTGGTCCATCAGTACACCGCCGCCTCCCTGTCGGCAACGACGTCGTTCGGAGCCCAGTACGAGGCCCGTACGATGAACGTGGCGCGCAACGCGGCGCGCGGCCTCATTGCCGGTACCGCCAACCTGGGTGCGGGCGTGTCGCAGCTCATCGAAGAGGTGAACGAGAACGAGAAGGACTTCGGTGTCTTCGCTCAGGAAGAAGTGCTCTTGAACGAGCGCGTCCTTCTGACGGTTGGCCTGCGAGCGGACCGGAGCAGCAACAACGCCTTCACCGATCAGCTCTACTACTATCCGAAAGCGGCGGCCTCGTACCGGCTTCCGACGAGCCTCGGCTGGATGCCCGAGGTGAAGTTCCGGGCGGCTTACGGGCAGACCGGTAACCGGCCGCTGTTCGGGCAGAAATTCAGCAACATGTACACGACCAACGTCGGAGGGATCGGGGGCACCCTGATCTCCACCGCGGCGGGGAACGTCAAGGCCAAGCCGGAGCGACAGGCTGAGTTCGAGGGCGGCCTCGACGTGCAGCTGTTCAACGAACGGTGGCTGGTACAGTTGACCGGGTACCGCAAGGTCGTGACCGACCTGCTGCTCCAGCGTGACCTTCCGGCGAGTAGCGGATTCTCGTCGGAGATCTTCAACGGCGGCGAACTCGCGGTCAACGGTTTCGAAGCCATCCTTTCGGGCACGCTCATGCAGTCCGACCATTCCCAGTGGTCGATGAACCTCAACTTCGCCCGGAACCGCAGCAAGATCGTCGTGCTCCCCGTCCCGCCGTTCAGAGCTGAGGGCTCCTTCAGCCAGGGCGCCATCTATATCGAAGAGGGTGAGTCGGCCACGCAGTGGATGGCCTACGACACCGTGCCCGGCACCGGCATGACCGACAATCCCGAGACGTTCCTCAGTGTGCAGGGCGATGCCGAGCCGCGCTGGACCTCGGGGCTCACCACGACCTACGGCTACAAGGGCTTCAGCGTGTCCACGACGCTCGAGGCCCAGAAGGGAGGACTGATCAACCAGGGCACGTGGCGGCACTGGGATCAACAGAAGAACGCGTACGACCACGACCAGATCGATCCCACGACGGGCGAGAAGATCGGCGTGCTCAGACGGAGGTTCCAACGAACCGTTCCGCGGACCTATACCCGGGACGCCTCCTACATCCGGATGAGGGAGCTTCGGGTTGCCATGGAAGTGCCCGAGAGGTACAGCCACGGCCTCTGGGGGGCACTCCGAAACGCGACCGTCAGCCTGAGCGCGCGCGACCTCTTCCTGAATCAAAGCATCCTGGGCGGGGACTTCTACGACGGGAATGACCCCGCCGTCGCGAACTACGACAGCGGTAGCCAGGCCGCCAACAACGTGCAGTTCACCAGGGAATTCGCCGCGTACCCTTCGAGCAGGTCGTTCTGGCTTCAGATCGACCTGGGCTTCTAACCGCTGACAGGAGGCGTTTCATCATGAAAGGCATGAAGAGCCTTGCGGCGGTCGGGGCCCTGCTTGGGGTCCTCACCGCGTGTGATCTCAATATCCTCAACCAGGACGACCCGAGCCTGGAGACGCTCGAGGAAGCCCCGGCTCCCGCGATCATCTATTCCACCGCTCAGGGGTTGCTCGACGCCTGGAGAAGTGGCGACGTAGCGGGTGGCGAGAATGGATGGCTTCAGGATCTCTCGTGCTTCGGTCGCGAGGGCTTCTATCTCGCGCCGGCGCGGACGATCCTGGACGAATTCGACGACGCCCTCGTCCCCTCGGGCGGGCTCGGCTGGGCCAACACCTATTCCACGATCCGCAACATCAACAGCCTGTTGCACGCCGTGGAGGCAGTCGGCCCGTCGATGTCCGACGACCGAAAGGAGGGTGTCCGAGGCTGGGCCAAGACCATCGAGGCGACCCTGCTGCTCCGGCAGATCCGGATACAGGACGACTTCGGGATCCCCATCGACACCGATCGACCGCGGGATGAGTTGACGCCGATTGCGACGAAGCAGGAGGTCTACGCGTACATCTTCCAACGCTACGACGAGGCGAAGACGCACCTCCAGAACGCGGGAAGCAGCTTCGGCTTCAAGCTGAGCTCGGGCTTTTCGGGCTTTGACACGCCTTCCAGCTTCCTGAAGGTGAACCGGGCGCTGAAAGCGAGGGCCGCCAACGACATCGGGGATGTGGCGACGACCATGGCTGCGCTCACCGAGTCATTCGTCAGTCCGACGGCGGATATGGCGCTGGGCGCCTATCACTCCTGGAGCACAGCCGCCGGCGACGCGTTGATGCCGATTTCAGATCCTCAGGGCGTCCGATACTTTGCCGATACGACGTTGGCGACCGATGCGCAGTCTCGCGCGAACGGAGATCCGGATCTCCGTCTGACGACCAAGACAGCACTTACAGCGCCCATCACGAATACGGGTGTGACGTCGAACCTGAAGTGGCGTCTGTACGCCGATCCCTCCAGTCCGTCGCCCATCATCAAGAACGAGGAGCTGCTCCTGATCCGGGCGGAAGCCGCGCTCGACACGGACGCCGCCCTGGCGGATATCAATACGGTCCGCACCCGGTCAGGCGGGTTGGCGCCCATCGCCCTCGCGAAGTGGCAGGGCATGAGCCGGG
>JBBSOM010000219.1:0-5487 GCA_038259715.1 Longimicrobiales bacterium | reverse complement strand
CGTTGCCGTCCACCGCCTCCAACCGCACGCCGAGGTGCGCCCCCGCGGCCTCCTGCATCCGGGGGATGAAGAACGTGGGGTAGTAGTCGGTGACCACGACGGCGGCTTCCCGGGCCAGCGCGGCGAGCAGCCCCCGACCCGCGCCGGGCTCCGGCTCGACGTAGGGGTGGTAGAGCACCGGTCCACCCTTCAGCCTTTCGGCGTGCTCCTGCATTCCATTCATCGCGAAGGCGTGGTGGCGGTCCGAGGCCCAGGGGTAGCCCGCGCGGAGGCCCTCGAGGATCACCAACGGGCGCTGGAGGGCCCGGGCGAAGGCCACGGCCTGGTCCAGTGCGAAACTCCACCCCAGGCGGCGGGCTGCCACCATCCAGTAGAGGACGTACGCACCCGTGGTGCGCACCGGGGCCCGGTTCAGGGGGTGGATCCGGGTGGAGGGGACAGACTCGAAGTTCATCCTGGGAGCACCTTGGTCGGCACGGTCGGGATGCCCCCATGGTGCCCGCCGGCGATCACGCCTGTTGAGCTTTCCATGAACGGGCTACCCCGGCGGGCCTCGCCCGGCTCCCGGCTCGGGCGGCGGTATCTCCGAGCCGTCGAAGAAGTCGGGCCGGACTTTCGCCCTTCGCGCGCGCTAAAGCGTGAACGGTCACCGCGTGGAGGCGGGTGAGGGGCGCTCCCACTATATTCCACGCCGTTTCCACCCTCTGAGCCTCATCGGGAGCTTCTCCCTTGAAACGCATTCTGGTGACCGGTGCGGGCGGACAGATCGGCTCATGGCTCGTTCCCGAACTCCGCAAGCACTACGGCGACGCCTCCGTGCTGGCGACCGACATCCGCACGCTGTCCGCCGAAACCATGGACGCGGGACCGTTCCAGGTTCTCGACGCCACCGACGTCCGTGCGGTCGGCCAGGCGGTCATGCGCTACGATGCCGACACGATCTTCCATCTGGCTGCCATCCTGTCCGCGGTGGGCGAACGCGATCCGCGTCTGGCCTGGCACGTCAACATGAGCGGCCTCGAGGCCATGCTCGAGGTGGCCCGCGAGCAGGGCTGTGCGGTCTTCACCCCCAGTTCGATCGGCGTATTCGGCCCGGAGAGCCCCAAGGATCCCACCCCACAGGACACGGTGATGCGTCCGCGGACCGTCTACGGGATCACGAAGGTCGCCGGCGAACTACTCTGTGACTACTACCACCGCCGCTACGGCGTGGATACCCGCGGAGTGCGCTACCCCGGCCTGATTTCGTACGGGGCGCCTCCGGGAGGGGGCACGACCGATTGGG
Organism: Longimicrobiales bacterium; assembly: GCA_038259715.1. Lineage (GTDB taxonomy): Bacteria > Gemmatimonadota > Gemmatimonadetes > Longimicrobiales > Gaopeijiaceae > SZUA-318. The sequence continues at coordinate 4,202 of JBBSOM010000219.1, read as the reverse complement.
CGGTCGATATCTTCTACCAGGCCGCCGAGCAGGGTTTGTACACGTGCTTCCTCGCAGAGGGCACCCGGCTCGACATGATGTACATGCCCGACGCGGTCCGCGCCGCGATCGGGGTCATGGAGGCGGACCCCGGCAAGCTCAGCCACCGGAACGCAGTCAACGTCACGGCCATGCAGCTCGCGCCCGAGACGCTCGCGGCGGAGATCCGCAAGCACGTGCCGGACTTCGAACTGAAGTACGAGGTCGACCCGATCCGCCAGAGTATCGCGGAGTCCTGGCCGGACCGCATCGACGACAGCGCCGCCCGGGAGGAATGGGGGTGGAAGCCCGAGTACGACGTGGCCGCGATGACGGCGGACATGTTCGCGCATCTGAAATGAGGAAGGAGAAGCCATGCCGCTCGATCGACTGAACCCCCTGCTCGACGCGCACGTCCAGGGTCTGGAAGAAGCAGGAACCTCGAAAGGGGGCGAGGCCGTCGTGGTCGGCGTCCATCCTGCCGAGGGCGACCGGGGTCCACGCTTTCTGCTCATGGGGCAGGGGGAGAAGGAGTTCATCCGCATGAACTCCAATTCCTACCTTGGCCTGGGACTTCATCCGGACGTGATGCATGCAGAGGAAGAGGCCATGCAGAAATTCGGCGCTGGCCCGGGTGCCGTGCGTTTCATCAGTGGTACCTACGAGGCGCATGTTGCTCTAGAGAAGCGGCTGGCCGCGTTCCACGGTCGCGAGTCCGCGATGATCTTCTCCTCGGCCTATGCGACGGTGGTCTCGACCCTCGTGCCGCTCACGACGTCCGAGACCGTGCTCATCTCCGACGAGCTCAACCACAACTGCATCATCAACGCGATGCGGCTGGCGAGGCCGGTCGGGAAGGACGTGTACAGACACCTCGACATCGACCAACTGGACGACCTGCTGGCGGCGTGGAAGGGCAAGGCCAAGCGGGCGGTCGTGGTCACGGACGGCATCTTCTCGATGCGCGGCGACCACGCACCGCTCGACCGGATCGTTGAAGTGTGCCGGAAGCACGACACCGACTATGAGGAGAACGTGGTCCTGTTGGTCGACGACTCGCATGGCGTCGGCGCGTTCGGACGCACGGGGCGCGGCACCGAGGAGCACACGTCGAGCCCACCGGTAGACATCCTCATCGGTACACTGGGCAAGGCATTCGGCGTGAACGGCGGATACGTCACGGCGGATGCGCCGGTCGTGCGCTTCCTGCGCGAGACGTCGATGATGTACATCTACTCGAATCCGATCACCGTGGGGGAGGCAGCCGCCGCGCTTCGTTCGGTGGAGCTGGTGGACTCTCCGGAGGGCGTGCGGCGACTGGAGCGACTTCGTGCGCTCACCAAGCGGTTCGAGGAAGGGCTTGGCCGGGTCGGCATCGAGACCATCCCCGGAGAGCATCCGGTCGTGCCGATGATGATCCGGCACACGCACAAAACACGGGAGCTGGTCCGGTACCTCTTCGAGAACGGTGTTCTGGTGACCGGGCTCGCGTTTCCCGTGGTGCCTCGTGGCGATGAGGAGATCCGAACGCAGATCAACGCGGACCACACGGCGGCCGATATCGACCATGTATTGGAGCTGCTCGAGGCCTACGGTTGAACCACCGGAAATTGAAGGGAGACATCATGTCCGTCGCACGCATTGCGCTCGTCGCTTCGATCGGATTTGCCGCGGTCGCTTTTGGCGCTGCTCCGCGGGAGGCCGAAGCGCAGGGTCTCGACGTCTGCTACTTGCGGAACACGGTGCTCGATTCCGCGACGGTCCGCCCGAGCCCGCTCGGCGCGACCACGGTGACGTTGGGTGGGGCCGAGGCCACGCTGTGCTACAGTCGGCCTTCTGTGCGAGGGCGCATGATCATGGGTGAACTCGTTCCGTACGGAACCCCATGGCGCATGGGCGCCAACGAGGCCACCGGGCTCCACCTGCCGTTCGCGGTGACGATCGGCACGGTTGCCCTGGAGCCTGGAGTCTACTCCCTCTACGCCGTTCCCGGCGAAGGCGATTGGACGATCGTGGTCAACGGGAATGCCGAGCGCTGGGGCATCCCGATCAACGGGGATGTAAAGAGCGCGGACCTCGGGAGCTTCCAGATACCCGCTTCGACGACGGACAACCCGATCGAAGAGCTCACATTCACTTGGGTGCCGGACGGCCCCGACTCGGGGCGGATCGTCATGACGTGGGAGCACACGCAACTCGACATTCCCGTCCGGCGGACGGGTGGGTGACGTTAGCTCAGCGTAGCGGGAGGAGCGGGTGAGCCTCGGTGTTGAAGACGACGTCGTCGAAGGCGATGGCACCGGGCCGGCCCAATAGCCACGCGTACTTGAGCGTCTCCGCCAGGAAAAAAGAAGGCATCGCGTCGTCGTGCTCTCCGGTCCGCACATCCGCGAGGCTCGCGAAACCGCCATCCACACGGGCGGCTTTCAGGACGGCGCGCACGAACCCTTGGCCCATCGTGCGCCAGCGCTCGTCTCCGGTCAGGACGTACAGGTAGTACGCCGACTCGATGGCCTCCGGGCGAAGCGGGTAACCCGGCTGGACGATGTCCATCGTGGAATAGTCGATCGACCCGGGCTCGACGCCGAACGTAGAGAACATGAGCGCTACGGATTCCTCCAGCCGCGCTGCCCGGTCGACATCCCCGCCCAGGGCGAGCACGGCCGGCCAGAACGCCTCGAGCGCGCCGAAGCGCGTGGAGGTGCGTTGGCCGGTGGTCATGTCGACCTGACCGTACCACAGATGTCCGTCCACCTCGTCTGCGAGGTGTGCCTCCACCGCGGCGTGGCTCACCTCCCACATGTGATGGAAGTCCTCGTCGCCGAATAGCAGCCACGCCTTGAGCAGATACTCGTAATACGAATCGATGGCCCCGCCGATGTGGCTGGTCGTGTCGACCCAATCGCCGGTCTCCACGTTGAGAGACGTGCCCACGAGGTCGAGCGGCGAGCGCCGGTTGAAGACGGCGGTGACGCCCCGCTTCGCGGCATCGTAGTACTTGGGGTCGCCGGTCAGGAGCGACAGTTGCCCGAACTCCAGCATGAGCGTGCCGATCTCCGCCGGGTTGTTAAGCGGCTCCTCGACCGCGCCGGTCTCGAGGTTGACCCGGACGTACGGCATGCCGGTCGGGGAGTTGAAGGCCGGCATGAGCCGGTCGCCCAGTTCCGCCGCGAGGTCGAGCCAGCGCGGGTCGAAGTCGCGCTGATACGCGGAGACGAGCCCGCCCATCAGACGAATTGTGACCTCGAAGACCTGCACGGTCATGTCCTGCCCGAGGTCCATCCGACGGAAGATGAGATCGCGCGCGCTGTCGGCCTGTGCGTCCAGACCCATCAGTCGCATGGTGTCGTACGCATCTACGGGAGTCATGAGCAGGGGGTGTGCATACCAGTCCCTGAAGCCACCGCTGAGCGGCTTCAGCGCGTCGTGCCCCCACGCGTGGGCGACATATCCGTTCCAGGCATGCAGGAACGCTTTGCGCACCTCTTCCGCGAAGACGGAATCCGCGGGAAGGTAGGCGACCGCGTGGACGGCGCGCCTTCCGGCGGCTGGATTGGCTACGGGAGCGGTGTTCCGTTCCGGGACGGAGCACGCCGAGAGCGCGAGCGTGGTGATGAGCGCGGTGCGAGCGAAGGGAATCCTCATGCGGCGTTCTAACGTCCGCTGGGGAGTGTGGGCAAGAGGCGGTGACCGAGCGGATGCTGGAGTCGGAGCGGATCGGGTAGTAGACTGTCACTTTGAGAGAAACGCGACAGCTACGTTCGCCAGGCCCGGCGGCGTAGCTCTCGCCCCGGACAGGAGATGTGATGCTCCAGGACCACCCAGCGGCCAAGGCCGCACAGCGGTTGGCCGCGTTGGCGTTGATGGCCATCCTCGCCGCGGTCCCCGCCCGGGCGCAGACGGTGAAACACAAGCCGGTCCGCTTCGAGATCACCTACCCGGCGGCCGCGAACCCGGGTCCGATCACGGGCCGCGTGTATGTGATGATCACGCGCACGAACGACACCGAGCCGACGATGCAGGTGGGGCGGACGGGAATCCCTTTCTTCGGGCACGATGTGGAGCAACTGAAGGCGGGCCAGCCGGCCATCATCGACGGCACGGACATCGGCTTCCCCATCGACTCGCTCGGCGGCATCCCCGCCGGCGACTACTACGTCCAGGGCTTCGTCAACGTCTACTCG
>JBBSOM010000218.1:0-5491 GCA_038259715.1 Longimicrobiales bacterium | reverse complement strand
GGGCTCATGGGCACCAAGCCCGTGGTCTACAACGTGGCGAACTTCGCCAAGCCGGCCGAGGGGCAGCCCGCGTTGCTCACCTTCGACGACGCGACCACGATGTTCCACGAGTTCGGGCACGCGCTCCACGGCATGTTCACGACGGTCGAGTACCCGACGCTGGCCGGGACCAACGTGCCCCGCGACTTCGTGGAGTTCCCCTCGCAGTTCAACGAGCACTGGGCGCTCGACCCGGCGGTGCTGGCCAACTACGCCAAGCGCTACGATACCGGAGAGCCGATGCCGCAGGCGCTCGCCGACAAGATCCGGAAGTCGTCGACGTTCAACATGGGGTACGGGACCACGGAGTATCTGGCGGCCGCGCTGCTCGACATGGCCTGGCACACGCAAGCAGCCGGTGCGCCTGCCGACGATGTCGATGCGTTCGAGGCTGCGGCCCTGAAGCGCTTCCATGTGGACCTTCCGCAGGTGCCGCCCCGCTACCGCACCACATACTTCTCCCACATCTGGAACGGCGGCTACTCGGCGGGCTACTATGCGTACATGTGGAGCGAGGTGCTCGACGACGACGCCTTCTACTGGTTTCGAGATCACGGAGGCCTGACCCGCGAGAACGGGCAGCGCTTCCGCGACATGATCCTGTCGCGAGGCGGCAGCGAGGACGCCGGCGCGATGTACCGCGCATTCCGTGGACGCGATCCGAGCGTCGAGCCGCTGCTCGAGCAGCGGGGACTGGTCGGCGGGAAGTGACAGGGCGCACAGCCCGGAAGTCTTGGTCGCTCCGCGCGCCGTGAACGTCCTGCTGCTGGGTGTCGGCATGCAGGGCAGGGGGGCGCTCCACGACCTCGTGCGTCAGGACGCGGTCACGTCGATCGTGGCGGCCGACCGGGATCTGGATGCGCTCGAGTCGTGGGTGGCGGCGCGCGGCTACGGCGCCCGGGTGAGGTGCCGACATCTGGACGCATCGGAGCCAGGCGCGCTCGACGCACTGTTCGCGGCGGGGGTGGACCCGGAGGGCGGCGACGCGATCGGTCGCGGCGGGTTCGAGGTCGTCATCGATCTTCTCCCCGTGCTCTTCGTGGGCGCGGTGGCCACTGCTGCCGTGCGGGCGGGCGTCCACCTGGTGAACACCTTCTACGTGACGCCCGAGGTGCGCGCGCTGGCTCCCGAAGCAGCGTCGCGCGGTGTGACGCTCCTCCCGGAGATGGGCATGGATCCGGGCATCGACCTGGTCTTGTGCGGCGACGCCGCGCGCGCGTTCGACGACGTCACCGAGATTCTCGTGTACGGAAGCGGCATTCCCGAGCCCGGTGCCGAGGGCAACCCGCTCCGCTACAAGGTGAGCTGGACGTTCGAGGGCGTGCTCGCATCGTACCACCGCGAGGGCACGCTCGTGGAAGGCGGCCGCGTCGTCCGGGTCGGCCCGCACGACCAGCTTCGGCCGGAACACGTGCATACGGTGGAAATCGAGGACGTGGGCGCGCTCGAGTGCTATCCCAACGGCGACGTGATCGGATACCTCGAGTTGCTCGGCATCGATCCCGCGCGGGTGCAACGGGCAGGGCGGTATTCGATGCGTTGGCCAGGGCACGCCGCGTTCTGGCGACCCCTGGTCGAGCTCGGTCTCCTGGACGACGAGCCGGTCCTGATCGACGGTCGACAGGTGGAGCGCCGTCGCTTTCTGGCCGCCGCGCTCGAACCACGGCTCCGGTACCGCCCGGACGAACGCGACCTCGCGATCCTACGCATTGCAGTGGCGGGCCTGAAGGATGGCCGACCGGGACGGATCGTCCATGAGGTCCTCGACCGCCGGGACCTCGATACCGGCCTACTGGCCATGAACCGCCTGGTCGGCTTCACCGCGGTGATCGGTGCACTCATGGTGGCGTCGGGTGAGATCTCCCGGCCGGGCCTGGTGTCGCCCGTGGTGGACGTGCCGGCCGCGCCGTTCGTGGAGGCGCTACGGGCGCGCGGGGTGGAGGTGCGGACCCGGCGGGAGGGCAGCGTGGACGACCCCAGAGGCTTCGCTCCGTGAACGCCCACCACCTGCGGTCCGCCCGGCCGCGACGTAGCTTGGCCGTTCGGTCCGCCTTTACCCTGGCCGACCGATGGCCCAGACCAGGAGTGACCGATGCGGAGTAGCAGGTCCCGGAGAGACAGGTCGTCGGCGCGTCGCACCCGCGCGATGCGGGGCGCGCATGCGGCCCTGGCCGTCGCGCTGGGGGCACTGGGGGCGATAGCCGCCGGGTGCGGCGCGCCGGCGAATGCGGATCGAAGCAGCCCGTCCGAAGTCGGCGCAGGGCAGACGTCGCTGGGGCAGCCGATGTGGGAGACGCAGCTCGCCGACACCTCGGGCGGCTTCATCGGGCTCTTCGTGGTGGACTCCTCGACCGTCTGGGCGGCGGGCCGGGGGGGGCGGGTGGCACATACCCGGGACGGGGGCGCCACCTGGTCCGTCGATGCGGTGCCGGGCGCCGAGGCACTCCAGTTCCGTGACGTGCACGCCTTCTCGGCCACGGAGGCATGGGTGCTTTCGATCGGGGCGGGCGGGGACTCGGGCATCTGGTCGACCCGGGACGGCGGGTCCACGTGGACGTCTTCCTTCCGGAACGAGGACCCGGATGCCTTCTATGACTGCTTCTCGTTCTGGGACCGGGACCGCGCTCTGGCATTGAGCGACAGTCACGACGGCGAGTTCAAGCTTCTGAGCACCATGGACGGCGGCAAGACGTGGCACCGCCTCGACCCCGCGACCCTGCCTGCGGCCCGCCCGCGAGAGGGCGCGTTCGCGTCGTCGGGGACGTGCGTGGTGACCCGGCCCGGCGGGCTGGGCTGGTTCGTGACCGGCTCCTCCGGGGTGGACACGCGGGTGATGCGCACCTCGGACTATGGCGCCCACTGGGCGGAGGCCGTCACGCCGATCGCCAGCCCGAACGGCACTTCGGGCATCTTCTCGCTGGCGTTCCTGGACGACACGCTCGGCGTGGTGGTTGGGGGAGACCTTTCGGCCGCCGACGCCCAGACGGACGACGTGGCACTGACCACAGACGGGGGCGCGACCTGGCGCGTCGGCGGACCCACGGGCCTCGGCGGTGCGGTCTACGGCGTGAGCTGGGTACCGGGCGCCCCGACCCCGACGATGATGGCGGTGTCTCCCGCGGGGTCGGTGCTGTCCCGCGACGGCGGAGAGAGCTGGGCGCGTGTCGATTCAGTGAATGCATGGGCCGTGGACTTCCGGTCCGCGGATGCCGGCTGGTCGGTCGGACCGGCTGGAATCCGCCGGACACAGTGGCGTTAGATGAAAGGATGAATCGCAGGAGCTTCCTACGTGGGGCAGCAGCGGCCGCCGCTGCCGCACGACTCGTCCCGGTCCGCGCTGTCGAGGCGTCCACGCCTTCACGCTCAGCCCGGTCGAGGCCGCCAAGAGATCCGGACGCCCTCATCATGGATGCGATGGGGGAACTCCGCCCCGAATACGACGACACTTTGTTGGGGGAGATGCTGGCCAGTGGCATGGACAGCATCACCGTGACGCTTTGCGACCCCAAGCCCACCGGAGCTGAAGGTCTGGAACTGGCTGTCGACGGCCTCCTCGAATACGATCGGCTCATCGCGGATCGGCCGCGATTCCTCCTTAAAGCCACCGCGGCCGGCCACGTCGAGCAGGCGCGGTCTTCGGGACGCATGGCGGTCTTCTACCTGTTCCAGAACTCCGACCAGTTCGGCGACGACCTGGACCGGGTGGGGATGTTCTACCGGCTGGGCGTGCGCACTTCTCAGATCACGTATAACGAGCGCAACCGCGCCGGGGTGGGGTGCCGCGAGCCGGGCGATAAGGGTGGGCTCACCGACTTCGGTCGAGCGCTGGTGGAGGGCATGAACGACATCGGCATGCTCGTGGATCTGGCGCACTCCAACATGACCACCATCGCCGATACGATCGCCCACTCCGGGATGCCCGTCATCATCTCCCATACGGCGTGCGACGCTGTTTATCCCCACGAACGAAACACCACCGACGAGAATCTGCGTGCGTTGGCCCAGCGGGGCGGGGTAGTGGGAATCTGCGAGCTCCGCCCGTTCCTCACCGAGAAGAAGAAGGACAACCTTCCCGCGTTCTTCGACCACATCGACCACGCCGTGAACGTCTGCGGCATCGAGCACGTGTGCATCGGGTCGGATCGGGATCACCGCGTCATCGTCATGACCCCCGAATATGAGGCAGAACTCCGGCGCGAGGAGGGAAGCCAGGTCACGAACTCGGAGCTCCCCTACTTCATCGACGAGTTGAACGGACCCCGGCGCATGGAGGTGGTCTGGGACGGACTGGTGAAGCGTGGACACCCCGAAAACGACGTGGAGCGTATCATGGGGCTCAACCTCCTTCGGCTGTACCGCGACGTCCTGGGCTGATCCCGCTCCGCCTACTCTGTGGGAAAGGCCGCGGTCGGCATCCGGGGGATGATCCGAAGTGCGTTCTGGTAGTAAACCTTTCGGAGCACGTCGTCCGGCAGGTCGATCCCGTAGAGCTTCCAGAAGGCATGGTAGTCGCGGTAGTAGTCGAAGTACTCGTCCGCGGTCTCGAAGACACGCCAGTAGTAGGGGTACTCGTCGGGCGCGAACGAGTCCTTCCCGAACAGGATCCGGTCGGAGTACTTCACGAAGAAGTCGTGCGCGAAGCGCGGCTGCCGGCCCAGGTCGTACAGGATGGCGCCGACCTCGGTGTTCACGTTGGGATACTTGTCGAGCAGGCGCCCGAGTTTGCCCAGATCGTTGGCGTACCAGCTCATGTGCGCGACCACCCACGTGGTGTTCGGGTGCTTCGCGATCATGCGGTCCCGCTCGGCCATGAGCTCCTCGAACGACGGGAAGCGGGAGCGGTCGAAGTAGCGGCGGCTCTCGTAGATGGCCATCTCCAGCCAGCGTTCGTTGTCGTAGTCGAGCGGCTGGAAGAACTCCGCGGGGTCGGCGGTGTGGACGAAGACCGGGATCCCGAGCCGCCCCGCCGTCTCCCAGACTACGTCCAGTTCCGGATCGTCGAGATGCAGGCGTTTGCCGTCGGCCTTGGTGTCGAAGAGGCCGAAGCTCTTCATGATCTCGCCGATGCCGACCGCACCCGCCTTGACGTCCTCCTCGAGTTGGGCCGCGATCTTCGCGCCCGCGCCCGGCCCCACGTTGCCCAGGTCGAGCGATGCGAAGAAGACGAACCGGTCCGCGTACCCCGCCTCCTTCACCGTCGCGATCTGCGTCGTCAGCCTGTCGCCCGAGCTGGGGTTGGCCTGGACCATGACGCCCAGGTTGAGCTTGTCCATGGCCGAGATGACCTCCCGCACGGCCTCGACCGAGCCCAGGTACGGGGGATGCCCGTGGAAGTCGACGGCGGGGAACTTGGCCCTCGGCACGAGATGCTCGGGAACCACCAGCGTCGAGTGCGGATGGTATTCGACGATGGTCGGCGGCGGGAGCTTCGGCTCGCGGTTCGGACGCTGTG
>JBBSOM010000217.1:0-5509 GCA_038259715.1 Longimicrobiales bacterium | reverse complement strand
CCCCGCGCTGGAGGCGCGCGGGCTCCGTAAACGCTACGACGAGGTCATCGCGCTGGATGATGTCTCGCTGCGTGTGGAGGCCGGCGAGACCCTGGCCCTCGTGGGCGAGAGCGGGTCCGGAAAGACCACTCTTCTGCGCTCCTTCAACGCCATGGTCGTGCCGGAGGCGGGCGCCGTTTTCATCGACGGCAGACCGCTCGCGGAGGTCGACGCCGTGCGCCTGCGCCGCTCGCTCGGGTACGTCCAACAGGAGGGTGGACTCCTGCCGCACTGGACCGTGCTCGAGAACGCCGCGCTCGTGCCCCGGATCTCCGGGTCCGCGGATGCGGAAGCGCTGGCGCGCGACGCGCTGTCCCTGGTCGGCATGGACGCGGACGTCTTCGGTGCGCGGTGGCCACGAGAACTCTCCGGCGGGCAGCGCCAGCGGGTTGCGCTCGCGAGAGCGGTTGCCGCGCGGCCGCGCACGATTCTTCTCGACGAGCCATTCGGCGCAGTGGACGCCATCACGCGGAGCGACCTGCAAGCCACGTTCGGCGAGTTGGCGAGGAGCCTCACGCTGACGGTCGTGTTGGTCACCCACGATCTGCGCGAAGCCTTCGAGCTGGCCGGACGCGTGGCCGTCATGCGCGAGGGCCGCATCGAACAGATCGCCGACCCAGACACACTGCGGCGAGCGCCCGGGACGGCCTACGTGGCCCGGCTCCTCGAACGTGCGGGGGTTGCGTGAGGGCGAGCTCGATGGCGCGCGCGGTCGCGAAGGTGGCAATCCTGGTCGTCTCGCTCACCGCCGCGGAGGCTCCCACCCCCGCGGCATCCGGGGCTACCCAGGACCCGGCGCCGGTGATCGTCGCGTCCAAGCCGTTCGGCGAATCGTACCTGCTGGCGGAGCTCTTCGCGCAGATCCTCGAGGCTCGTGGAGTACGTGTCGAACGTCGCCCCGGCCTCGGCGCCACGGAGATCGCGTTCGGGGCACTCCGCACGGGTGCGATCGACGTTTACCCCGAGTACACGGGCACCGGCCTGCTGGCGATCCTCGGTGAGAACCCACCGGCCGACAGACGCGCCGCGTTCCGGGAGGTGTCGATCGAGTTCCGCGCACGCTGGGATGTGCGTTGGCTCGCTCCGCTCGGCTTCGAGAACACGTACGCCATCGCGGTTCGACCGGAAACAGCCGACTCACTCCACCTGCGCACGTTGTCGGATCTGGCGAGGGTCTCGGGACGGCTCGTGGGTGGCTTCTCGCCGGACTTCATCGGGCGCGCCGACGGCCTCGTCGGTCTGCGGGAGAGGTACGGGATCGAACTCGGCACGGTGCGCTCCCTCTACCAGGCGGTGAAGTACCAGGCCCTCGCGGCCGGCGAGGTGGACGTCATCGACGGGTACTCGACCGATGGACAGATCGCCCGCTATGACCTCGTCGTGCTGGAAGACGACCTCGGCTTCTTCCCGCCGTACGATGCCGCGCCGCTCGTGAGCAAGCGCGTGGCCGAAGGACGCCCGGACGCGGTGGCTGCCCTGAGCGAGTTGGCCGGGCTCCTCGATGAAGCGACGATGCGCAGCCTCAACCGGCGTGTCGAGGTACAGGGCGAGGATGTGCGCAGCGTCGCCTCCGATGAGTTGGACGCTCTGGGCCTCGTGCCGCGCGCCGACGGCATCGATGAACGCGATGGGCTCGCCGGCTCACGCCGGGACAGTATTGCGGACGGGGCGCCCGGACGCGGCCAAGGGTCGCTGCTGTCCTACCTGTGGGCGCACCGATGGGATACGCTGCATCAGGCGCGCCGTCATCTTCTCCTGGTGGTTCTTTCGCTACTGGCCGGGATCCTGGTGGCGGTGCCTCTGGGCATCGGGCTCGAGCGCGTGCCCCGTGGCGCGGAGACCGCACTCCGCGCGGTGGGTGTGCTCCAGACCATCCCGAGCATCGCGCTGCTCGCGTTCATGATCCCGGTGCTGGGCATCGGGGTCCTGCCGGCGGTGGTCGCGCTCTTCCTGTACTCCCTCCTGCCGATGGTGCGCAACGCCTACGCCGGGGTCCGTGATGCGGACCCCAGGGCCGTCGAGGCCGCTCGTGCGCTCGGCATGACCGAGACGCAGATCCTCACGCAGGTGCGGCTCCCGCTGGCCGCACCCGTCATCATGGCCGGCGTCCGCACTGCCGCCGTGATTGGCGTGGGCACCGCCACACTCGCGGCCTTCATCGGCGCCGGTGGGCTCGGCGATCCGATCGTGTCGGGCCTCGCGCTCTCGGACACCCGGATGATCCTGTCCGGCGCGATACCCGCGGCTATCCTGGCCCTCGCGGTCGACGCCGTCCTCGCGTTGACCGAGCGGGCCGTGGCGCCCCAAGGGCTGCGTTGAGCCCCGGTGGTCGCCGGATCTATGGTCACTCCGCGCTCGAGACCTCCGCGCTTGCGCCCTCCGCGCTTGAGCCCTCCGCGCTTGAGCCCTCCTCCCTGCCAAGCGCGTCGGCGTGTCCTGCCTGCGACCATCGGGCCAGATCGCTTCCAGCGGGTTCTTGATAGGCACGGAGCCCGAACTCGGGCAGGATCGCGATCAGGTGGTCGAAGAGGTCCGACTGGATGCCCTCGTATTCGGCCCATGCGGTGGTATTGGTGAAGCAGTAGATCTCCAGGGGGAGACCTTGCGGGCCCGGACTGAGTTGGCGGACCAGCAGCGTCATCTCCTGGTGGATGTTCGGATTCCGGCGCAGATAGTGAGCCACATAAGCCCGGAACGTGCCGACGTTCGTCAGTCTGCGGCGTTCGGGGATGAGTCCGGGAGGCTCGGGGCTTCTGCGGTTCGCCACCTCGATCTCCCGCCGCTTCCCGCTCATGTAGTCGTGCAGGAACTCGTACCGGCTCAGGGGATCGAACTCCTCATCGGTCAGAAAGTGCACGGAAGTCAGGTCGAGATGGAGGCTCCGCTTGATCCGGCGTCCTCCGGCCTCGCTCATCCCGCGCCAGTTCTTGAACGACTCGGAGATGAAGTGGTGCGTCGGGATTGTGGAGATCGTCTTGTCCCAGTTCTGGATCTTCACCGTGTGCAAGGCGATGTCGATCACGTCGCCGTCCGCGTGTGCCTGCGGCATCTCGACCCAATCGCCGATGCGGATCATGTCGTTGCTCATGATCTGCACGCTGGCCACGAGCGAGAGCAGCGTGTCCCGGAACACGAGCAGGAGCACCGCCGTGAGCGCGCCCAGCCCGGACAGGAAGACGACCGGGGACTGGTCGGCGAGGATCGCCACCACGATGATGCCGGCGGCCACGTACAGCAGGATCGAGACGACCTGCAGGTACCCCTTGATGGGTCGGTCCTTCGCCTCCGGGTAGGTGTCGTTGTAGATCGCGTTGACCGCGCGCAGGAAGTCCGAGAGGCCGACCGCCACCGTGAAGACGATGAACGCGAGTGCCACGCGGCGGACGAAGACGAACAGGAGCGTGAGCGTCTGTTCGACCGAGCCTCCCGACGGAGCGACGAAGGGTGCGATCGTGAGCGCCGGCTCGATGCCGTAGTAGATCACGAGCGCCGGGGCGACATGTGCGATCCGGTCGAAGACCCTGTGCTCGATCAGCCGATCGTCCCACGTGGAGCGGGTGCGCGCCGCGATCCCGCGGATCACACCCAGGAAAACGCGGTTCACCACCCGATCGGCGATCCATGAGAGCAGACCGAGCAGGAGCAGCGCGAACGCGAGCGTCAACCACGGGTGGCTCGAGGGAAGGGACTGCATTCTGGCCGATCAGCCCGCCGGTTCGGGAAGCTGCTGATGCGTGGTGATCGCGAGGCGGTTCCAAACGTTGATGGCGGAAATCGCCATGAGGAGTTCTACGCTCTCCTTCTCGGTGAACGCCTTCGTGACGTCGCCCCACACGGAATCCGTCACGCCCGCCCGGTGGATGAGCGTCATCTGCTCCGTCAGTCCAAGCGCGGCGCGTTCCCGGTCCGAATAGAGCGAGGGGGCCTCCCGCCATGCCGCCAGGACGTCGATCCTGCGGTTGTCGACGCCCGCCTTGCGAGCCTCGGCGCCGTGCATGTCCAGGCAGTACGCACATCCGTTGATCTGCGACGCCCGGATCTTCACCAGAGCCAGGAGTGCCTCGCCCAGGGTGCCTGCATGGACGTACTTCTCCATCGCAAACATCGACTCGTAGGCCTTGGGGTCGATATCGCGAGCGGCCATGCGTTGTTCATCTGACACGGTGGTTTCCTCTTCTCGTGCTTCTCTTTTCCCGGCGCGAAATCCCTAAGACGCTGGCGCCATCTGCATGATGACCCTACCACGTGCCCGGCGCGTCTCCGTCTTGGCGAGCGCCTCGGCAGCTCGCTCGAAGGGGTAGATCTTCTCAATCTCGACATGAAAACCCCGGGAAGCCACCTCCGAGGAGAGTTGGGCGAGAGCGCGCTCCGTCCTGCCCGCGGACCGATCGCCTTGACGCGCATGGGCGCTTCGATCTCGTGTTCATACGACCTCGATGGGCGGAATCGCACGAGGCGCCGGCTGCGGGTCCGGGGCCGTCCACCGGTTCAAGAGGACGGCCGTGGTGATCTGGCTCAGGGCGTTCACGGACGTCCGGAACATGTCGGGGATGCGGTCGACGCCCAGGAGGATGGCCATTCCCGCGAGCGGCACGCCGATGGTGTCGAGCGCCGGAGCCAACGTGACCACGCTCGAACTCGGGACGGGAGCGACGGTGAGCGACACCAGGAAGGTGGCCAGAAACGCTCCGCCCAAGGCCGCGGCCGGGATCGGCACGGCGTAGAGATGGGCCAGGAAGATGATCGCTGCCCCCTGGAAGAGCGCACTACCCGGCCGGTACATCGACGCACCCAGCGGCAGGATGAGGGTCGAAACGCTCGCCGAGAGGTGCAGATTCTCTTCGGCCTCTTCCAGCATCACCGGGAGCGCGGCCACCGTGGACGTGGTCGAAAACGCCACAGCCACCCCGCCGAAGGTGTCCTTCATGAAGCGGATCGGCCCGATGCCCCCGACGAACCGGACCAACGGAAAGCAGATCACGGCCATGTAGATGGCCAGACCCACGATGACGGAGACGATGAAAACCGCCAGGCTGGCCAGGAGCCCCCACCCCATCTTGGCCGTCACGGGGGCGGCCAGTCCGAACACACCGATCGGCGCGGTCCGCAGGATCCAGTAGACCAGTTTGATGAGGGCGTCGCCAAGCGCGTCGGCGAGCTCGATCAGGCGGAGCCTCGGGCCGTCGGCGAGCGTCCCCGCGGCCGCGGCCAGTAGCGCCGTGAAGACGATCAGCGGGAGGAGCGCCCCCGAGCTGGCTGCCGCGAACGGGTTGGAGGGAATCAGGTTGACGATGAAGTCCACGAAGCCCGGCAACACCGGGGCGGCCTGTTCGGCACCCATCGGCGCGGTCACGTTCGGCGCGAATGCCAGCCCGAGGCGCATTACGCCCATGCCGATCAGGATCGCGGGTACGAGCGTGGACCAGAAGTAGGCGAGCGTGAGGATGCCCATTCTTCCGAGCTTCCTGGG
>JBBSOM010000216.1:0-5522 GCA_038259715.1 Longimicrobiales bacterium | reverse complement strand
GGATGATCCAGGCCATCGAACAACGCCGCCAGACCATGCTGAAGGTCATGAGCTTCATCGTGGATCGGCAGCGCGACTTCTTCGAACGCGGCGTACAGTCGCTGAGGCCGCTCACGCTGCGCGAGGTGGCGGACCACATCGAGATGCACGAATCCACGGTGTCCCGCGTGACGAACCAGAAGTACGTCCAGACGCCGCGGGGCGTGTTCAGCCTCAAGTACTTTTTCTCGAGTGGGCTCTCGACCACCAGCGGGGAGGACATCTCCGCGCGGGGTGTGAAGGACAAGATCAAGAGCCTCGTGAGCGACGAGAACGCGAAGAAGCCGCTCACCGATCAGGCCATCGTCAAGCACCTGAAGGTCGATGGAGTGAACATCGCGCGCCGCACCGTGGCCAAGTACCGCGACCAGCTCGGCATCATGCCGGCTCGGATGCGCAAGAGGGTGTGACGATGGCCGGGCAGGACGACGTCGGGCGGGTGGGCGCCGACGCCCGAGCGGCCGCCGCGTCCCTCTCGGACGCGATGCGCCGGGACTTCGCGGTCGTGGTGCCCGCCTACAACGAGGCGCCCGTCATCGCGGACCTCGTGCGTGAATTGCGCGCCGCCTTCGACGTGTTCGACCTGCATGGACAGGTCGTCCTCGTCGACGATGGTTCGACGGACGGCACCGCGGACATCGCCCGCCGCGAGGGCGCCGGGTGGGACGCGCTCGACGTGGTCAGTCACCGCACCAACCTCGGAAAGACGGAGGCCATGGTCACGGCGGCGCAGCGCACCGACCGGCGCTTCCTCGTGCTCTTCGACGCCGACCTGCAACACCGCCCGGAAGAGATCCCTCGCTTCCTGGCAGAACTCCAGAAGGGGTGGGACGTCGTGACGGGCAGGAAGGTCGGTTCGTACGACAAGAGGGCCGTGTCGTCGATCTACAACCGATTGTCGCGCAGGATCTTCCGCGTGCCGGTTTCGGATCTCAACTCGATGAAGGCGTTCCGCCGGGACGTCCTCGACGGCATGGCGCTCCGCCACGACTGGCATCGTTTCTTCGTCGTGATGGCCTACGCCCGGGGCTTCAGGGTCACGGAGATCGACATCGATCTGCTCCCGCGGCGGGCGGGCGAATCCAAGTTCACCGGACCGTTCCGGATCGTCGTCGGGGTGATGGACCTCTTCTCCGTCTGGTTCCTCCTCCTCTTCTCGCGCAAGCCCCTCCTGCTTTTCGGAGCGACGGGTTTCGGCCTGTCCGCACTCGGCGTTCTCGTCGGCCTCGTGGCCGTCTATCTGCGCTTCGTGCACCCCATGCTCGGCTTCGCACCCTACATCCCCCCGATGGGATACCGGCCACTTCTGTACCTGGTGATGCTCCTGGAAACACTCGGCGCGCTGCTCGTCGGTTTCGGCCTCGTCTCCGAGCAAGTGGCCGAGGTGCGGGCGGAGCTCGACGACCTGCGCAGGCGGGGGCGGTAGGCGTCGTGCCGGAGCACGAGGCCGGGCCCGCGCCGCACCGCGTCCTGGTGGTCGTCGGAACGCGCCCGGAGGCCATCAAGATGGCGCCCGTCGTCGCGGCTCTCGCCCTGCGCGCGCCGGCCATCCAGACACGCGTCTGCCTGACCGGTCAGCACACGGCGCTCGTGAATCAGGTGCTCGAGGCGTTCCGGATCACGCCGGACTACGACCTCGGCATCATGCGTGAGGGGCAGACGCTCTACGACGTGGTGCATCGGGCGCTCGACGGACTCCGGGACACCGTGCGGGACTTCTCACCCGACGTGCTCCTGGTCCAGGGTGACACCGCGACCGTGTTCGTGGGCTCGCTCGTCGGGTTCTTCGAGCGCGTGAAGGTCGGTCACGTCGAGGCCGGTCTGCGCAGCCACGACAAGTGGGCTCCATTTCCCGAGGAGATCTTCCGACGGCTCGCGGACGTGCTCTCGGACTTCTATTTCGCGCCCACCCCTCGGGCGGGCGCCGCGCTCGTCGCGGAGGGCGTGCCCGCCGAACGGATCTTCGTGACGGGAAACACCATCGTCGACGCGCTCCTCTCGGTGGCCGGGGCGGAGCCGGGGTTAGGGCAGTCGGGGGAGCGTCCGGTCGAAGACCCGGGGTTGGCAGGAGTGCTCGGGCGGGTGGCGGCGGGAGCGCGGCGCCTGGTGCTCCTGACAGCGCATCGCCGCGAATCGTTCGGCGCGCCGCTTCGGGACATCTTCCGGGCCGTGCGTGAACTCACCGACACGGTCCAGGACATCGAGGTGGTCTACCCGGTCCACCCCAATCCCAACGTGCGTGAGCCCGCCGCCGAGCTGCTCTCGGACCATCCCCGCATCCACCTTACGGCGCCCCTGGACTATCTGGACCTCGTGGCCGCGCTCCGCGCGGCCTCGCTCGTTCTCACGGATTCCGGTGGCATCCAGGAGGAAGCGCCCACCTTCGGCACGCCGGTGCTGGTGTTGCGTGACGTGACCGAACGCCCGGAGGGCGTCGAGGCCGGCGTCGCGGAACTGGTGGGCACGGATCGCGAGCGGATCCTCGAACGCTCGCGGACCCTCCTCCAGAGCGGGCCGGAGGAACGCACTGCCGCGCCGGCGCAGAATCCATATGGAGACGGCACCGCGGGCGAGCGCATCGCCGACATCCTGCACTCGGCCCTGACGGGGCGCCCGCGCATGACGTCGGACTGGTGACGGGGGTCGAGTATTCTGAACATCCTCATGCACTGCGTCTACTTTCCGCCGGAAGTGGGCGGCCTCGAGAGCCACGTCTTCTACCTGTGCAGAGCCCTCGTGGCAGCAGGACACCCGGTCGATGTGGTCACGTCGCGCTCCGACCCCCGGGCGCCCGAGCACGAGGTCATGGACGGCGTGCGCGTGTGGCGCACGTGGTTCCCGGGCAAGCACACGGTGGGCTGGCTGGCGCATGCCGCGGGCTCCGTGCCGCGTTCGGTGGCGTTGGCCCGGAAGGCCGACGTCCTGCACGCCCAGGCATTCCAGTCCGTGCCCCCCCTCGCGGTCGCGCGCGCCGTCACCGGCAAGCCGCTGGTCACGACCTACCACACGTCGCACTTCCTGCGCCTGGCCGCCAAGCCCGGATGGAAGGACGTCCTGGGCCGGCTGGTGGCCGCCGCCGACCACAACCTCGCCGCGTCCAGGGAAATCGCGAGCGTCGCCGAGCGCCTCGCGCCCGGCCACCACGTCGAGGCGCTCACGAACGGGGTCGAGACGTCGATTTTTCGCCGCGTCGAACCCGCGCTTCCCGCGCCCGAAGGCGGCCGCCGCCGCGTGGTCGTGCCACGCCGGCTCTTCCAGAAGAACGGGGTCGAGTACTTCGTGCGTGCGCTCCCGCTCATCGCCGCCGAGGTCGACGTGGAAGCGGTGCTCGTGGGTGACGGGCCCGAGCGCCCGGGCCTCGAGCGTTTGGCGGGCGACCTGGGGGTGAGGGACCGGATCCGCTTCCTGGGCGCGCGTCCGCACACCGACATGCCGGCACTCCTGTCTTCGGCAGAGCTGGCGGTCTTTCCGTCGCTCATGGAGGCCACGTCGGTCGCGGCGCTGGAATGTATGGCGTGTGAGGTGCCGGTTGCCGCGTCGAACGTGGGCGGCCTCCCCGAGATCGTCGATGACAGCGTGGGTGGGCTCTTCGCGCCCGCGGATCCTGTGTCGCTGGCGCGGGTGGTGGTGGCTTTGCTGTCTCGGCCCGATCTTCCGGGTCTGGGTACGCACGCCCGAGCACGTGTCGAAGAGCGGTGGAGCAACGCGCGCCTGGCCGCGCGGCATCTGGAGATCTACAGCGAAGTCATCGGCCGCAGCGGCTAGCGGAACGTCGCGAGTCGCCCGATTCGATGTCGCCGCACGCCGGTCCCCCCTGAGAGTCTGACGAAAATCGATGGCGAAGACGCGTAGCACCAAGGCGAAGCTCCCGAGCGGCGGACGCGAGAGTCGAAGCGGATCGCCCCGTTCCGGCGAGGGCGGCGGAGCGGCCGGCGGCGCGCCCCGGATTCCGCTCTGGATTCCGGCAACCCTCTTCGTCGTGCTGACGCTCTGGCTCTTCCGGGCGTTCGTGTTCAGCGACCAGATGCTCTATGGGGGTGACACCCTCAGCCTCGGTTACGTCGCGCGCGCTTTCTACGCGAAGGCCCTCAAGTCCGGCATCTTCCCACTCTGGAACCCACACATCCTCGGCGGCACACCCTTCATCGAGGCGCTCTCCGGGGGCGATTCGCTCTACCCGCCCTCCGCGTTGCTCCTGCTGATCATGACGCCGTATCGCGCGCTCGGCTGGAAGCTGGTGCTGCACATCATGGCCGCCGGTTTCTTCATGTTCGGCTGGACCCGGAGGATCGGCGTGTCCCGCGCCGCGGCGCTCGTCGCCGGCATCGGGTACATGCTTTCGCCGATGCTCGTGAGCTTCGTGCACCCCGGGCACGACGGAAAACTCTTCGTGATGTCGCTCGCGCCGCTCCTGTTCTGGGCGGTCGAGGGGCACTTCGTGAAGCCCGGACCGAAGAGCTTCGCCGCAATCGGCCTGGTGGTGGGGCTCGTGCTCTTCACCACGCACTTCCAGATGGCCTACTTCCTCTTCGGCGCTGTGGGCATGTACGCGCTCTTCCGGACCGTGCAGACGGCACGCGGGGCAGGGGCCACCGGGAACGAACAGGGCGAGGCGGACGCCGTGTCCGCGTCGCGCACGCGGCCGATCGCCCCGGCGCTCACGCGCTTCGGCCTCTTCCTGCTCGCGTCGGTCGCGGGGGCTGCGGTTGCCGGTGTGCAGTTCATCCCGGCCGCCAACTACGTCACGCACTACTCCCGCCGTATCCAGACCACGCGGCAGGCCGCGGGGGAAACGGGACGCGCCTGGTCCAGTTCCTGGTCGTCCCATCCGGAGGAGGCCATGAGCCTCCTGATCCCGGACTTCTCGGGCAACAACGCAGGAGGGGCGCCGTGGGCGGAGAACACTTACTGGGGCAGGAACTTCACCCGCGATAACCTGCCGATCTCGGGTGTCCTCCTGCTCGTGCTCGCGTCCGTGGCGTTCGTCGGCGGCGCCCGCAGGGGTCTGAAATGGTTCCTCACCGGGCTCGGCACCATTGCGCTCCTCTTCTCCCAGGGTACACACACGCCCGTGTGGGGGCTCTTCTACGCGCTGGTTCCGGGCATACGCCTCTTCCGTGCGCCCGACATGGTCATGTTCCTCTTCGTCTTCTCGGCGGCGACGCTGGCGGCGCTTGGCGTCGACCGGATCTTCCGCGCCTCGGCCGAGAACGACGACGAAGGTTGGACCCGGGTGCTGCGCGTACTCGCCGTCTTCGCGGGTTTCCTGGCGCTCCTGGTGCTGCTGGTATCGTCCGGCGTGCTCCAGTCGATGTGGACGACGGTCGTCTACAAGGACATCACGCCCGACAAGCTCCAGACGCTCGGGAGTCTGCAGCCGTTCATCGTGCGTAGCGCCCTCGTGTCGGCCTTGCTCGCCTTCGGCGTCTGGGCGCTGTCGTGGGCCGTCCGTCGGGCCTTCCTGGCCCCGACCGCGCTCGTGG
>JBBSOM010000215.1:0-5527 GCA_038259715.1 Longimicrobiales bacterium | reverse complement strand
CGTTTCGCCGTGGTCCCGCTCGGTCTGGAGTTGGCTCGCTTCGCGTCGATGGATCGCGACGACTTCAGGGCGGCCGCCCGCGCCTCGATGGATCTTCCGGACGGAGCGTTCGCCGTCGGCATCGTCGGCCGCCTTGTCCCGATCAAGAACCACGAACTCTTCCTCGGCGCGCTGGCCGCGCTGCGCCGCCGCCGCCCGGAAGCGGTGGGCGTGGTCGTCGGCGCGGGGGAGCGCGAGGCGGACCTCAAGTCGGTGGCGGCTTCGCTCGGGCTCGGGGACGCCCTGCGTTGGCTCGGCTGGCGGCGGGACCTGCCGGAGATCTACAGCGCCCTGGATGTGGTGGCGTTGACGTCGCACGATGAAGGAACGCCGGTCGCGCTCCTCGAGGCCCTCGCGGCGGGCACCCCGGCCGTGGCGCGTGACGTGGGCGGCGTGGCGGAGGTGCTCCATGACGCGGGCGCGGGCGTGGTGGTGCCACGAGGGGCGAACGCCGAGGGCTGGGCGCGGTGCCTGGCCGTTCCGGTCCCCGTGCGTGCGGAGACGCGGCGCCGGATCGCGGAGCGCTACTCGGTGGCCCGGCTCGCCGCCGACCTGGGCGAGATCTACCGCAACGAGCTGGAGCGCTTATGAGGCTCTTCCTGACCGGCGCGGGTGGCCTGCTCGGCAGCGAGTTCCGCCGCCGCCTTCCCGGGCTCGGCCACGCGTTCGTCGCACGCACCCACGCGGAGTTGGACATCACCGACGCGGAGGCGGTCGCGCGTGCGGTCGAAGACACCCGCCCGTATGCCGTGGTCAACTGTGCCGCTTTTGCCCGGCTGGAAGCGTGCCAGAGGGATCCGGAGGCCGCGTACCGCATCAACCGGGACGGGGCGGCCTCGGTGGCGCGGGCCGCGACCGCGGCAGGCGCGCGCGCCGTGCACTTCTCGACGGACTACGTCTTCGACGGCCGGGCGGGCGCGCCGTACGCCCCCGATGCCGCTCGTAACCCGCAAGGCGTATACGCGCGCAGCAAGGCCGACGGAGAGGATGCCGTGCGCCGTGCGGCGCCGGATGCGCTCATCGTGCGGGTGAGCTGGTTGTACGGAGGGTCGCCGGGGACCGGCGTGTCGCGGGCCGCTGCCCACCCCGCCGCCGACCCCGCAGGCTTCGTGCGCTGGGCGTTGGACGCGGCGCGTGCGGGAAGGCCGCTCACCCTGGTGACCGACCAACTCAACCGGCCCTCTTGGGCAGCCAACGTGGTGGACAACGTCGTGGCACTCTTGCAGCGAGAGGCGCCCGCCGGCGTCTGGCACCTCACGGACGGGGGGGAAACCAGCCGCGCGGGGCAGGTTTGTGAGGCCCTTCGCCTGGCCGGGCTCGACGCCGAGATCCGCGAGACCACCCGGCGGGCGTTTTGGCCCGACGTGCCTCGGCCGGCATGCTCCATACTCGATGTTTCGGCGTCCGAGGAGTTCCTCGGGCGACCGATGGAACCCTGGCGCGAGGCGCTGGCGCGATACGTGGCGGGGGAGTGAAGCGGGAGTGACGCGGGAGTGACGGGCGACCGACCCCGCGCCTCCCTCAGGTGCGGTAACTGATCATGAGTAGCGGACAATCGGTGCCCCGGGCGATCTCCACCATGACCTTCCCGAAAACGCGCTGGCGGCGGCCCAGCCGCTGTAGGCCGAGGATCAGGAGGTCGCAGTCAGCGGACCGCTCCACGATCTCCCTCACCACATCGTCGTTGCGCGCCACGACCGCGGTGCCCGATCCCCGGGCTTCGTCGTTGGCCAGCCGGCGGAGCACCCCTTCCGCTCTCCGAATCCTGTCCGGAGCGGCGTCCGCGGCTACGACCGAGAGGAACGTCACCTGGCGTGGCGCCGACCGGCCCAGGTTGCCCAGCAGCCCGGCGCGGATGGGACTCTGCTCCCGTCCCCCACGCGCGGGAACCAGGATGCGCCCGGCCTGATCGGGATTCCACTCGGCAGGCGCCCGCAGGATCACCACATCGGCGTCCACTTCCCCGATGAGGCGCTCCAGAGGACCCGACATGAGGGCCGCACCCAACTCCCCGACGCCGAACAGGATCTTCTCGCACCCGCCGCGGCGGGCGATGCGGGCGATCTCGGCCCAGGGGTCGTCGTGGACGGTGATGAGCGCCTCGGGCCTGAGGTCGGCCTGCATGG
Source organism: Longimicrobiales bacterium (assembly GCA_038259715.1). Classification (GTDB taxonomy): domain Bacteria; phylum Gemmatimonadota; class Gemmatimonadetes; order Longimicrobiales; family Gaopeijiaceae; genus SZUA-318. The sequence continues at coordinate 3,362 of JBBSOM010000215.1, read as the reverse complement.
CGGCGGCCAGGGCTTGGCCCAGGACGCGCTGCGTGTCCACCAGCTCGGTGGGGAGCGCCTCACCCTCCCAGACTCGAGGCAGGCGGACGACCGAGAGGAGCTGGACCCGAGAAACGGCCTCGGGTGCGAGCGCCCTGGCCATCTTCACCAGCATGCCCGCGCTGGCGGGATTGGCGATGGGCACGAGCACGAGGGGGCTCCGACCGCGGAGCCGGATGATCTGCGGATCGAGCCCCTCCGAAGACGCGTCCACAACCCGGGCCCGAGGCGCCAGGTGGGTCACGTACAGGACGGCGCCCAGGCTCAGCCATATGGACGCCAACACGCCGGCGGAGGGGACGGCCAGGGCCTGGTAGAGCCCCAGTGCCAGGCACGCCGAGCCACCCGCCAGGGGAACCGCCGGAAACAGGGACGTCTGGAACGGGCTCCTCGTGAGCGCGCGCTTGCGCACCAGGTACGCGATGCCGTGTGCCAGGGCGAAGCTCGTGAGAAAGATGAGGCTGGAGACCGCGCCGGCCGCCGCCACGTTCGGAACCGCCACCAGCACGAAGGCCACCGTCACCCCGGTGAGCTTCACGGCCGCGACCGGTGTGCCGAAGCGCGCAGAGACACCTTCGAACTGACGTGGCAGCGTGCGATCCGAGGCCATGGTACGGGCGAAGGACGAGGCCGCCAGGAGGTTCGCCTGGAGCGCCGACAGCATGGAGAGCAGCCCGGCCACCACCACCAGCCAGTAGCCCGTGGGCCCCAGGAAATTGCGGGCCGCCAGGGCCACCAGGATCTCGGGGTTTTGCCCGGCCATCGTGGCGATGGGCTGCCCATCCGTCCCCACCGCCACGATGAGGAAGAGAAGAGGGATGTAGATGGCCAGTGCCAGCGCCAGCGAAAAAAACATGGCCCTGGGAATGTTGCGCTCTGGGTCCTTTACCTGCCCACCCACCGCCGGGATGAGGTCGAAGCCCTGGAGCGCGATGAAGGTGTATCCCATGGCCTGGGCAACGCCCGAGCCACCTCGCTCCAGGAAGGGCCGGAAGGAGCCGGCCAACTGGGGAAGGGTGGGAAGATCGGTAAAGAGAACCCAGAATCCCGCGACGATGAGAAAGGCGAAGACGAGCACCTTGCCCACCGTAGCCCACTGTCCGCCGCCCCGGGCGGACCGCATGAGACTCCACACATAGAAGGCCACCGCCCCCAGGGCGTAGGCCAGGAGTGCGAAGCGACCTCCGATCCAGTGCGGTGGCGTTCCGCCCGCCACCCGCACGAGCTGCTCGAGGAACGGGACGAGGAAGACCGCGAAGCCGAGGGCGTAGAGAACCGCCGCCACCACCGAGGCGAACCAGACCACCCAACCGACCGCGAAGGCCGCCTCCACGGCGAGCACTTTGCGGGCGTACGCATACGTCCCGCCGGACTCGGGAAAGCGAGAGGCCAGCTCCGCGAACGACATGGCGGTGAGCAGGGCGATGATGCCATTCAGCGCGAAGGCCACGATGGCGCTGGGGCCCGTCGTCGCAAAGGCCACCCCAGCCAGCGCGAGGACGCCGCCGCCCACGACGGCGCCCACGCCCACCCCGGTGGCGGAGAAGAAGCTCAGGTTCCTCGAGGGATGGTTTCCGTTCGAAATCATGGAAGGAGAGTAGGCAACGGGCGCAGAAAACGGGAGACGGCGGGTGAAGGCGGGTGAAGGCGCGCTCCGAACTGTCCCACCGGACATGTGTATGTCAACGCTACAGGAGAGGGCGAGAGGGGGATGCACCTCGCCCGCCCGGACGCTACGTTTTCGCCGTCGATGGCCGTACCCTCCGACCACCCGCCCCGTCCCGCCGAGGACTCCGAGTGAGCCGTCCCGAAGCGTTGCATCGGATCCACCTTGCGCTTCACGCTGCTATCGCATGAAGGGCGTGATCCTCGCCGGCGGCCTCGGCTCCCGACTCCTGCCGATGACCCGGGTGACGAACAAGCACCTGCTTCCGGTCTACGATCGTCCGATGATCTACTACCCGCTGCAACAGTTGGTGCACGCGGGCATCGAGGACATCCTCATCGTGACCGGCGGCCCCCACGCGGGTGATTTCCTCCATCTGCTGCGCAATGGGCACGAGTTCGGCCTCAAGCGCCTGAACTACGCGTATCAGGAAGGGGAAGGAGGGATCGCGGAGGCGCTCGGTCTGGCGCGGGACTTCGCGGAGCACGGCCCGATCGCCGTCATCCTGGGGGACAATGTCTTCCAGCGTCCTTTGAGGGATGCGGTGTCCGCGTTCCGGGAGAATCCGGCCGGCGCCATGATCCTGCTCAAGGAGGTTGACGACCCCGAGCGCTTCGGTGTGGCGACCCTCGAGGGCGGCCGGGTCGTGGAGATCGTCGAGAAGCCTGCCGCCCCCGCGACCCGTCTGGCGGTCACGGGCTGCTATTTGTACGACGACCGGGTGTTCGACATGATCGACGGATTGGTGCCCTCCCGGCGCGGCGAACTCGAGATCACGGACGTGAACAACCGTTACGTGAGGATGGGGGAGATGCGCCACCACGTCCTCGATGGCTGGTGGACGGACGCGGGCACGGTGTCGTCGCTCTTTCGCGCGGCCGGCCTGGTGGCGTCGGACGCCGACAACCCCGTGCTCTCGGGCGCCGGGCCGGGTGGGGCCGTGCATCCGCATGAAGCCGACCCGCACGAGGCTCCCCCATGAAGTACCTGGTCACCGGAGGCGCGGGTTTCATCGGCTCGAATCTCGTGCGCCATCTGCTGACGACACGGGACGACGTCGAGGTCGTGAATCTCGACGCGCTGACGTACGCCGGGAACCAGGAAAATCTGACGGACGTGGCGGGGCATCCGAGATACCGCTTCGTGCACGGCGACATCTGTGATCCGGCGGTCGTGACCCAGGCGATGGACGGCGCGGATGTCGTGGTGCATCTCGCGGCGGAGAGCCATGTGGACCGTTCGATCGTGGCGGACGCACCGTTCGTGCGCACGAACGTGGTCGGCACGCACATGCTCCTGTCGGCCGCGCTGCTGATCGGGGTGAAGCGTTTCGTCCAGGTTTCGACCGACGAGGTCTATGGAGAACTCCCCTGGCGCGACCCGGCCCTGGCTCCGCGGACGACCGCCGGTGCGCCCGACTTCGAGGCCGACGACGCGCCGTACTTCACGGAACAGAGCCCGCTGGCGCCCCGTTCTCCCTATTCGGCGACCAAGGCCGCGGGCGACCACCTCGCGCTCGCCTACCACGCCACGCACGGCCTCGACGTGGTCCTGACGCGGTGCTCCAACAACTACGGTGCCTATCAGTTCCCCGAGAAGTTGATTCCACTCGTGATCACGCGGGTGCTCGAAGACCGGCCCATCCCCGTGTATGGGG
>JBBSOM010000214.1:0-5532 GCA_038259715.1 Longimicrobiales bacterium | reverse complement strand
CCCAACAGCGTATCTCGGCTGTGGAATCCGTTGGGGGTACCCACGGTCAGGTACGCGAGCAACGCCAGGCGCTTGCGCTGGGACAGGATCGAGAGGCTCCGCTCCCCTTCCGGGCCGACCAGGTCTGGAGTCCCGAAGAGTTGCAGACGGTACATAGAGCCTCGAAAGCCGCAGAGGTGCCCCGTAACGGCACAATAACGGCGAATAGACCGGTCCTTCACCACCCTGTCAAGCAGTTCCGGAATGAGCCGTATCGAACCAGGGAGGACCGTATGCTCCGGGAAGCCGCGGGTTGTTTGTTGCTCACCTCGCTTCTGCACGTGGGCGCAGGCGCCCAGGCCAGATCCGCCGAAGAACGGGATACCCGGGAATGGGAGGTGAAGGCCGAAAAGATGGGGGAATGGCTGCAGCCGACCATGCGGCAACACAACGTCGACATGTGGATCATCATGAGCCGCGAAAACAACCCCGACGCCGCCCTCGAGCTCTTCGGTGGGTACGGAATCACAGGGTGGTACGGCCACCGGAACGCCTACGTGTTCTACGACCCGGGGCCCGGAAAGCCGCTCGAGACCGTGGCCTTCGGCACACATCTGGGTGGGTATCTGAACCGTTTCTTCCATAGGATGGAGAGCTACCACGGCGACTCGGGCGGCCTCGCTCCCCTGCTGCGCGCCTACGTGGAGGAGAAGGATCCGTCTGCCATCGCCATCAACGAATCCCGCACGATTTCCATGGCCGACGGGCTCACCGCCGGAATGAAGGCCTATCTCGTGGAGGCGATCGGACCGGCGTACACCTCACGGCTGGTCTCTTCCGAGCCGATGTTCATCGACTACGTCAGCCACCGGACATCGGCCGAACTGGACATCGAGCGCGAGGCTGCGCAGCGGACGTGGAACATCCTGAGGCGCGCCTTCTCCGCCGAGGTCGTCACCCCCGGCAAGACGACATTGATGGACATCTATTGGTGGGTGAAGAACGAATGGATGGCACAGGACCTGGAGTTCGATTTCCCCGCGTCCTTCGGGGTGCAGCGCCAGGGCTCCGAGGAAATCGGCCATCCGGACAACCCGGTGATCGAGCCCGGCGACGTGCTTCACGTCGACTTCGGCGTCCGCCTGATGGGACTGGTCACCGACCAGCAGAAGATGGCCTACGTCCTGAAGCCGGGCGAAACCGACGCGCCGGCCGGCCTGAAGGCCCTGTTCGCCCAGTCCGTCCGCCAGGGCGAGATCATCGCCGAAGCCATCAAACCCGGCCGCCTGGGCCACGAGATCATGGAGAGCGCGGAGAAACGCGGGCGGGCGGAGGGAATCGACAACCATACCTATCCGCACGTTCAGGGCAACTGGGTGCACGGCGCGGGCGCATGGGGCAGCCCGGACTGGCCCGAGCGCTATGGCGTCCACCCGCTGCAGCCCGCGCGACCCACCGAGTTCTGGTCCATCGAGTACAGCGCGCAGGGCCCCGTGCCAGAGTGGGGTGGCCAGGTCGTGTCGATGGCCCGCGAGGAAGACGCGTGGCTCGGGGAGGACGGCAAGATCCGCTTCCTTGCGGGGCCCCAGAAGGAGTTGTGGCTGATCGGAACCCCGGATCGGGCCTACTGACGCATCAGTAGGACGTGTCCTGAGAACGTACAGAACGGACCCGGTCCCCGTCTCCGGCCAGATCTGCGATGCTGGTCGTCCGCCACCGATCGTATGGCAGGCCTTGCAGATGCTCTCGAAAGTCGCCACCCCATCCTGACCAGACGCCCGATCCGGCAGGGCGCCGACCAGAAGGATCGCCGCAACCACTCCCGAGAGCAGAAGGGGACCGGTCGGCCCTCGTTTGCAGGTCCGTACTCCTCGCATCCTTGCACCTCGACCTGCTCAGGTATGTCCGTGACTGCCCGAGCGGAGTTGATGATACCGAGGTGCACTTACAGAATACTTACAACAACCGCAGGCGTCTGGTGCGGGCGACGGCACGCCGCAGAACGACCGGCCCAAACTGAAAGACAGCCGCACTCGGTGCGATGCAGTGCCACCGCGCCGGCCGTGGCTGCCGCGCGTTGCACGCGGTCGACCTTCTCCCAGGGTACGGCCGAAGCCAGGAGGGATGCATCTTCTGTCACACGACATTCCGTACCCGTGTCCCGGATGCGCTGAACGCAGCAGGAGGTTGAGAAGGTGTCCCGTCAGATATTGGGCAACAGATCGAAGTATTCGTCGTCCTCGTTCGTTCCGCCCTCACCCTTGCCGATCTGCTTCTCGGACTCGACGAATTCGATCCGTTCGATCCACTTGACCATCTTGTAGCCCAGCTGGTTTTCCACCCGCAGCCGCAACGGAGCGCCGTATACCGCCGGGAGCGGCTCCCCATTCATGTGCGACGCGAGCAGACAGTGGGGCCTCAGCACGTTCGCCAGGCTCTGGGTGTCGTAGTACGTGCCGCCGAAGAGCGCCTCGCCAAAGGAGAAGAACGCCACGACCCTGGCTTCCGGCCTGGGGTGCACCAGGTCGACGAGCGTCTTCATGAGGACGCCGTCCCACTGCGCGACGCCGCTCCACCCCTGGATGCAGTGATGCAAGGAGATGTGCCCGGCGGTACCGAGTTCGGCGAGGTCCGTCAGCGAGAGTTCGACCGGTCTGTCGACCAGGCCACCCACCCGTAGCTTGAAACCCTGGAAGTCGTCCTCGACCATGCGCTTCCAATCGTCTCTCACAGGCAATTTGCCGTTGGGCCAGAAGTACGGGGAAATGTCCCGCTGCATGTAGTGCTCGCGTGGGTCGAGCCGGTTGAGCGTGAGCAGTTGCATCGGATACGTCACGAACTTCTGCGCGTGTTGCAACGCACGCGGGCGATGCCAGGACACATAGTGTGCCACCACCCACGCGAGTACGACCACCGCGATTCCGACGAAGCCCAGCATCACGCCGAGGTGGCGTGCGTCGTCGGTGCCGAGCACGATGTGGTTCATGTTCCGCGTGAACCCGGTCATCGCGATCAGCGTCACGTGCACCACGATGAATCCTGAAAAGCCGAGCATGGTCAGAAAGTGGATCGAGCGCGCCGATTGCCTGCCGCCGAACATGCGTGCGTACCAGCCGAACCGATTCACCACAGCCGGCGACATGGCGATGCCCGTGAGAATCGCCAGGGGCCCGAAGACGAAGAACACGGAAAAATAGGCGAGCTGCTGCAGCGCGTTGTACCCGAAGAACCCGTTGGGCTCGGGAGGCAGGTTGAACGTGGCGTAGTGCACCCAGATGCCCCAGGCCTGCTTGAACACGAGCGACGACGTCGGCACCAGTCGCCGCCACCGCTCAGTGGCGAAGAGCATGACGGCATAGAGAAGTCCGGTGATGATGAAGCCGTGGACGACAATGAAGTGCCACGAGCGGGCGACGCCGATGGTGTGTCGGTAGCCGGGCGTTCCGACGAGAGGCGAGATGTAGCGGGCGTCGTCTTTCGCCGTCCACAGCCGGTTGGTGGGAACCTTGAGGGGCGTGAACCGGATCCACTCGCTGCCCGGCGTGCAGTCGTCGTTGAAGTAGAGGCGCGGATGGTCGAACAGAATCGAGAGCCCACTCCGGATCAGCAGCGTCACGAACAGGAAATTGAAGAAGTGACAGTACCGGACCCACGCCGGGAATCCATGCGGGGCGGCAGCGCCGCCGACGGACCCGCGCGGGATGGCCGGAAGCCCGACCATGGCCACCTGGATCCACGCTGCCGCAACGACGGCCAGAATGACCGTGCTGATGCCGATCAGGAGTGAAGGTCGAATCCAGACTCGGAAGCGGCGATCCGCGGGGAAGTGCACGGCTTCATGAGCGGCATCGAAAGAAATCATAGGCGTCCCAACATGTCCGGAACGCCGGACGTCACGCAACGGAGGGGGAAATCGGGGAGACGCCGCTCATTCGGCCGAGAGGCCAAGCGACGTCCCCCCCGACGCTCAGGCGCCGCCCATCTTCCTCCGTGACTGGGGCATTGGATCGAACGAAGCCTCGGCCTCCGTGAGCAGGTCGATGAGGGTCGTCACCTCGACGATTCGAAAGTACCTGTGACCCCCAGGCGTCCTGACTTCTACCGAGTCGTCGGTGGTCCGCCCCAGGAGGGCTCTTCCGAGGGGAGACTCGATACTGATGTGACCGGCATCGAGGTCCATGGCCGAGCCGTTCATCAGCACATAGGTCTCTTCGACGTCGGAACCGCGGTCGCGCACCGTGACCTCGGAACCGTAGCCGATGGCCGAGAGGCTCACGCCGCGTAGAGCTTCGGGTGTCGCCCCGGCGAGGAGAAGGCCCAGGTGGCATGTGAGCGCGGCGGGGTCCTCCGCGAGCGTGACTGTGGCGCCTACCTGTCGCGCGCGGTACGCCGTCGAGGCGGCTTTGTCGACAAGGCGCCCGAGGCGCTCGTGCAACGATGAAGTGACGTAGGACACAATTGACCTCCGGCGAAAAAAGACCGCGCCGCGGGAGCGCGGGCGATCGTAGGGAAGCGGACGCGGAGACCCACGGGCTGGGTTCCAACCATCAGTATCCCGAGAACGTATTTCGTTACACGGGGGTCGCCGGCACCTGCGAGATCCGAGTCACACTCCAGATCTCAGTTCAGTCCGTAGCGCTTGATCTTGTTGTACAGCGTCTTCCGGTCGATGCCGAGAACGCGAGCAGCCTCCGCTTTGTTGCCCTCTACCTCCAGCAACACGGTGCGGATGTGTTCCCCCTCCAACTCGCTGAGCGATCGGGAGCCTCCTCTGGGTCGGACGTCCGACTTCATGGAGGACGGCAGGTCGGAAGCCGCCACAAGCTCGTCGGCCCTCATGACGACGAGCCTCTGGATCACGTTCTGCAGTTCCCTCACGTTGCCGGGCCACGAATACGCCGCCAGGCCGGCGAGGGCGTCGTCACTGAATCGGAGAGGTGAGCGTCCGATCTCTTCCGAATAGCGCCTCGCGAAGTGGGCGGCGAGCAGAAGGATATCTTCACCACGCTCGCGAAGCGGAGGAACCCGGATCGGCAGGATGTTCACGCGATAGTACAAGTCCTCCCGGAACGCCCCCTGCTCCATCAGCGCGGCGAGATCCTTGTTCGTGGCGGCGATCACCCGCACGTCCACCTCCACGGGCTGGCTCGACCCGACCGGATAGATCGCTCGCTCCTGAAGAACCCGCAGCAGCTTCAACTGGGCTGCCGGACTGGTCTCACTCAACTCGTCCAGCAGGATGGTCCCGCCGTGTGCGGATCGGAAAAAGCCCAGACGGTTCCGGTCCGCGCCCGTGAAGGCGCCTTTGACGTGACCGAACAGCTCGCTTTCCAGCAGTGTCTCCGGAATCGCTCCGCAGTTCACCGGAACGAAGGGACCCTCGGCTCTCGGGCTGCCCTCATGAATGGCGCGCGCGACGAGTTCCTTCCCTGTACCGCTCTCCCCCGTGATGAGGACGGTGGCCGTGCTCGCGCCCGCGCGCGAGATCTGGGTGAAGACGCTCCGCATGGCCTTGGATCGAGCGAGGATTGCGGGCGGAGCCAACTCGTCCGT
>JBBSOM010000213.1:0-5537 GCA_038259715.1 Longimicrobiales bacterium | reverse complement strand
GCGGTCCGTTGCTCGAGGAGGGCATTACGCACGTGGCCCTCGACGCCGGCGCGATCGATCGGGCCCGGATCGAGACGCCTCTGCTCGCCGATCTCGAGCAGATGTTGCCGCACCTGCAGCGGGCGTTGGCCGGTACGCGCGTCGGGGAGGGCGACGAAGGCGAGGCGGCCGAGGCGCCGCTGGCGGAGGCCGCACCCCCGTTGGTCGGGCGTTGGGCGGGGCCCGGGTCGACGCGTACGGACGCAGGCGTCGACCGGGTGGTGCACGACCCTTTGTTGCATGACCCTCGGGCGCTCGACCTCGATCTCGAGTTGGTGGAGCGTACGCTCATCGAGTTCATCCGGGAGGAGGTGCGAAGGCGGCGCGGTTTCGAGAAGGTGGTGATCGGGGTTTCGGGAGGGGTCGATTCAGCGGTATCCCTCTATCTGGCGTGCCGTGCGCTCGGGCGGGACAACGTACACGGCTTCCGACTGCCGTACCGCACGTCGAGCGCGGAGAGCCTGGACCACGCGCAGCTCGTGCTCGACAGCACGGGAGCCCACTCGCGTACCATCGAGATCTCCGGGCCGATCGACCGCTACGTGGAGACATACGAGCCGGACCTTTCGCCGCTCAGGAAGGGCAATCTGATGGCGCGGATGCGTGCCGTGATCCTCTTCGATCAGTCCGCCGGCCTGCGGGCCCTTCCGCTGGGGACCGGAAACAAGAGCGAACGCCTGCTCGGGTACTTCACGTGGCACGCCGATGACGCACCGCCCATCAACCCGCTCGGCGACCTGTTCAAGACCCAGGTCTGGTCGCTCGCCCGCCACCTCGGCGTACCCGACGTGATCATAGACAAGCCCGCGACCGCGGATCTCGTGAAGGGTGTCACCGACGAGGATGAGATCGGCATCTCCTATGCGGACGCCGACCCGATCCTGCACGCGCTCGTCCGCGGATGGAACGTCGAGCAACTGGTGCGCGCGGGATTTGCGGAGGCGAAAGTCGACCTCGTGTGGCGGAGGCTCCAGGCCACGCACTGGAAGCGGGAGCTCCCCACGGTGGCCATGCTGTCGTCGAGTGCGATTGGCGAGTTCTACCTGAGGCCGGTCGACTACTGAGCAGCCTCCTGCTACGAAACCGTCGCCACCCCGGCCTGGGAGAGCAGAATGAGCATCGCGCGCTTGATGCCCCGGGGTCCGTTCTCGTTGAGAAACCACTCGTTCAGGGAGTGGGCGCCGCCCGCCGCGCCACCGCCGCCAATCGTGATCCCGGGGATGCCCATCGAGATCGGAATGTTCGCGTCGGTCGACGACCGGCCGAGGCGTGGCTCGATCCCGAAGTAGCGGCTCGCCGCCGCGGCCCGTTGAACGAAGGGTGCGTCGTCCGCCATCTCACCGGAGGGACGGTCGCCGATGAGCTTCAACTCGACCGTCAGCGCGTCGCCCCGGCGGCGCAGCCCGTTCTCTTCGTCGACCGCTCGCTTCGTAGCAGCGTGCAGCGCCGCGTCGATTCGATCGAGGCTCGTGGGGCTCTCCGAACGCATATCGACGTCCATCCACGCTTCGAAAGGAATCGAATTGACGGACGTGCCGCCTCCGATCACGCCCACGTTGTAGCTCGTGCGAGGGCCGGAACGCGTGAGGGAGTCGCCGGCAAGCTCGAAGTAGTAGATCGCCCGTCCGAGCGCGTGCGCGGGGTTCGCCAGCCCGAACGCGCCCCAGGAGTGCCCCCCCGGTCCTGAGACGGTGACGTGGTACCGATGCGAACCCAGGCCCTGATGCGTGATGCCCTGGTCGCCGGTTCCGTCGATCGAGATGAACCCGTCGATCTTCGGGCCGCCGGCCTTGAAGAGATTCTTGACACCCCGCAAGTCGCCCTGGCCCTCCTCGCCCACGTTGCCGATGAAGAGAATGTCCGCGTCGGTGCGGACGTTGGCGGTGTTCATGGCGCGCAGGATGGCGAGCACTGACACGAGCCCTCGGGTATCGTCGCCGATGCCCGGAGCGTAGAGGGTGTCGCCGCGCATCTTGATCGTCACGTCGGTGCCCTCGGGAAACACCGTGTCCAGGTGACCCGCGATGGCGATGGTTTCCCCCGAACCGGTACCCTTTCGGAGCCCGATCACGTTGCCCACCTCGTCCACCCATGCCGAATCCACGCCGACCTCCTGCAGGAGCGCGAGGAAGCGCTTTCCCCTCACCTCCTCGCCAAACGACGGCGCGGGGATCTGGGTCAGCTCACGCAGGTCCTTCATGGTCCGCGCGTCGGTTTCCTCGACCACGCTCATCGCGCGCTTCACCGCCGCGTTCTCGGCCAGGCGTCGGACGGCGTCGTCATAGCTCGAAGTCTGGGCCGTCAACGTCTGGGCGCTGAAGAAGAGGGCAGAAACGGCTGCGGCCGCGAACAGCGTTCGGTGCATGGAGATCTCACTTGGAACGGGAAATGCATGACGGTGTGCAGAACGACGTATCCGGACGGTAAGGGTCATCTGTCCGGCGGACAATGGCGGACCGGGAGCCGCATCCCTAGAGCGACGATCCTGCGGCGCCGCGGTTGATTTTTTCACTGGATTCCGTGAACATTCGAGGCTTTGAAACCAGGCTTTGCCGGGGCCCCGGCAGGCACTTGCTGATCTCCGAGGCACCCGTTTGAATCAACCCGCTTCCATGGCTCCACCGCGGCCGGGGCCCGTTGTCCGCTGGTTCGCCGGCCTGGGACGCAGGGCGGAGATCACCGTCGAGCACGCCGGAAGCATGGGCGGCCTCGCCTGGCAGGTCCTGCTGTCGGTTGTGCGCCTTCGTGTTTCGTTCCGGGACGTGGTCCAGCAGTTCTATATCATGGGCATCCAGAGCCTGCCGATCGTGCTGGTGACGGGCTCTCTGGCGGGGATCGTAACCAGCCAGCAGGGTGGCTACCAGTTCACCGGCTCCGTCCCGCTGTACGTGCTGGGCAGCCTCGTCGTCGAGACCGTCGTGCTCGAGATGGGCCCCGTGCTCACCGGGATCGTGCTGGTGGGGCGGGTCGGGGCCCGGATCACCGCCGAACTCGGCACCATGGTCGTCTCCGAGCAGATCGACGCGTACCACTCGCTCGGCCGCGATCCGATCGTGCTCCTCGCGGCGCCGCGTATTCTGGCCGGGATCGTGGTCATGCCGTTGCTGGTCGGCGTCGCGGACTTCGTCGGGATCCTCGCGGGACTGGTCGCGGCGAACTGGCAAACGGGGCTCAGCTACGAATCGTTCTTCTACGGCGCACGGCTCTTCTGGCACTCGTGGGACCTGCTCTACTCGCTGACGAAGGCGCTCGTGTTCGGCTTCGCCATCCCGCTCATCTCGGTACACATGGGGCTTCGCACCAAGGGCGGCGCCGAAGGGGTGGGACGGACCACGACCCAGGCCGTGATGTTCATGACGCTCACGATCCTGATCCTCGACGCGCTCTTCCCGCCGCTGATGCTGCAGTGAGGAGCGAGGGCACGTGATCCTTTACCGCAACGTCCACAAGGCGTTCGACGCCCCGGTCCTGACCGGCGTGAACCTCAACGTCGAGGCCGGGGAGATGTTCGCGCTCTTCGGCCCTTCGGGGACCGGCAAGAGCGTCCTGCTCAAGACCACGATCGCGCTGATCCGTCCCGATCGCGGCGATGTCGAGGTCGATGGACTTTCCGTGCACTTCGGAACCAGGCAAGACCTGCAGGAGGTGCGGCGCCACGTGGGTTACGTCTTCCAGAACGCCGCCCTCTTCGATTCGTTCAACGTATTCGACAACGTGGTGATGGGTATACCGGAAAACCAGGTCAAGGGACTCACCCGCCAGGCAACGGCCGTGAAGGTCTGGCACGCCCTGGAACTGGTGAACCTGGAGCCCCGCGAGGTAATGTCCAAGCTGCCGTCCGAGCTATCCGGCGGCATGAAGAAGCGCGTGGGCATCGCCCGCGCGATCGTCGGAAGACCGAAGGTTCTGCTGTGGGACGAGCCGACCACCGGTCTCGACCCGATCAACACTGCGGCGGTGGAGCGGCTCATCACCCGCCTGTCGCGCGACCTCGAGGTGACCTCGATGGTCGTGACACACGATGTCGAGGGTGGCCTGGACATGTGCGACCGGGTCGCCATGCTCGATAGCGGCACCCTGCGTTTCTGCGGCACCCCAGAGGAATTCCGGGCGTCGGACGACCGGGTCGTCCAGGCCTTCATCGACCGTGCCGCCGCCGAGGCGGCGCTCGACATGGTTTCGGAGAGTTATGACTGACAAGCCAACGGCGAATGCCCGTCACAGACCCACCGACGAAGAAATCCTTCGGGCCTCTCCTGCCGCTGCGCGCGGACGCGACGCGCGCGTCGGGGTCTTCGTTCTGTTCGGGTTGGTCTCGGTCATCCTGGTGCTCTTCCTCCTGACGGACCCGGCTACGCTGCGCGGCCGTTACCTGCTGGTGACGGAGGTGCCGGACGCTGGGGGTATCCGCCGGGGAGATCCGATCCAGATGAGAGGCGTGAACGTCGGCCGGGTCAACGCCTTCGAGATGGAAAAAAGCGGCCGTGTGGCGATCTCGATGGAAATGGAGGGGCAGTGGAAGATTCCCGACGACTCGCGCACCGTCCTGGGCGCTTCGGGCATCTTCGGGGGGCGTACGCTCGACGTCGTACCGGGCACGTCGGCCAGCGTCATGGCGGCGGGGGACACCATTCCGGGCTCCGAGGGCGGCGGCGAAGGCCTGCTGGGCAGCATGGACGCGCTCAGCGAACAGGCGGGCACGGTACTCGGCCGGATGGAGGCGTTGCTCGACACCGGAACGGTTGCGTCCGTGCGGGCGAGCGCGTCCGAATTCCAGGGGCTCCTCGCGCAACTCGCCACTATGACGCGAGAGCAGAAGGGAACGCTCCAGCGGCTCACGACCAGCCTGGCCGGCACCGCCGAACAGATGGAAGGCGCGGGCCCGGACGCGCGGCGCGCCATCGCACGCGCGGACTCCACCATGGCCGTGCTGGCCGCCACCGGACACAGCCTCGACGCTGCGGCGACTTCGTTGCAAGGACTGCTGGGCCGCATCGACCGGGGCGAGGGAACGCTTGGGAAGCTGGCCACGGACGACGCGCTCTATGTCAGTATGAACCAGGCCGCACAGAACCTTTCGACGTTGCTCTTGGATTTGAAAGAGCACCCGAAGCGCTACATCAACATCAGTATCTTCTGAGGCCGGGCCCGAGGAGCCTGCACGGCGTCGCCTGCGCGGGGTCGCGGTACAGCGGCTTGAAATGGACGCTCCGGATGTGTCCTTCTGGGAGGACGGCTGTGTACTGTCCTGGGGACCTTCGCACCCGCATCCGTGTAGGATACATCAGGACTTTTTCCCCTGGGACGCGTGGCATGGGGCTTGCCCGTTCACTGTGTGGACGGCGTGCCGTCATTCCGGCGGCGCCGCAGGCTTGGAGGACCCGCTTATGACACGATCCACCGCACCGCTGATCCAAGCCGTCGCCGTCGCGACGGTGTTGGGCGCGCTGATGCTGCCCGCGCCGGTTCATGCGCAGCAGCGTCCCGACTTCCTCTTC
>JBBSOM010000212.1:0-5552 GCA_038259715.1 Longimicrobiales bacterium | reverse complement strand
TCGGGCTGGACACCGTCCAGCAGGCGCAGCAGCTCCTCCTTCTGCGCCACTACGACGGCTTCATGAAGAAGGGCCGTGTGAAGATGCGGGGCCGCTCGAGGTACATGTAGCGGTCCGGTAGCAGCCGAACCCACGGACTGATCCGAAATGGTCGTGATTCTGTTGGGCCCTCCCGGGGTCGGAAAGGGAACCCAGGCTACCCGCATGGCGGACAGCGTGGGTTGGCAGCACGTCTCCACCGGAGACCTGCTGCGTGCCGCTCGGCGGGACGACACGGCGCTGGGCAGGAAGGCGCAGGGCTTCATGGACGCCGGAGATCTGGTGCCCGATGAGCTCATCCTGGACCTCGTGAAGGCCCACCTGGACGGGATTCCCGCGGAAGCGGGCATTTTGTTCGACGGCTTCCCGCGGACGGTGGCGCAAGCCGAAGGACTGGAGCAGGTGCTCGGGGACGTCGGGCGCCGCGTCGACCGGGTGGTCGTGTTCGAGGCCTCCGACGAGGAGTTGGTAAAGCGCATTGCCGGACGGCGTAGCTGTGCGCAGTGTGGCGCGGTGTCCAACATCCATTTCACACCTCCGAAGGTCGAAGGCAGGTGCGACCGGTGCGGGGCGGGACTCGTGCTGCGAGCGGACGACGAGCCGGAAACGGTATGGCGGAGACTGCAGGTGTATCAGGAGCAAACGGCGCCCTTGGTGGACTGGTACGAAGGATCGGGCACGCCGGTGGTCCGCCTCGATGCCGAAGGTTCGGTCGACGAGGTACATCAGGGCTTCCAAAGCGCCATGGGATACGTGAATTCGTGATCCATCTACGCACATCCGACGAGATCGACACGATCGCACGGGGCGGCGCCATCATCGGTGGCCTTCTGGACGCGGTGCGTGCCGAAGCTGTGCCGGGGGTGAGCACCGCACGACTCGATCGCTTCAGTGAGGAGTACATTCGCTCCACCGAGGGGGCGGTTCCGGTGTTCAAGGGTCTGTATGGTTTTCCCGGAGCCGTGTGCGTGTCGGTGAACGAAGAGGTCGTCCACGGGATTCCCGAGGCGAGTCGTGTGCTCGCCGAAGGCGATATCGTTACGGTCGACGTAGGGGTGAAGTTGGACGGGTGGTGCACCGACGCGGCGCGGACGTACCCGGTCGGGGAAGTGGATCAGGCGGTGCAGTCGCTCCTCGACATCACCGAACGATCGCTGTGGGCTGCGATCGCCGCGGCGGTCCGGGGAAACCACGTGGGAGACATCGGCGCGGCCGTGGTCGCGACCGTCGATGGGACGGGGTACGGCATCATCCGTGACCTGGTCGGTCATGGCGTGGGCCGGGAAGTCCATGAGGAGCCGCAGGTTCCGAACGTGGGACGCCCCGGACACGGGCCGTTGCTCCGGCCTGGAATGGTCCTGGCTATCGAGCCGATGCTCTCCGCCGGGACTCCGAATATCCGGACCCTCGACGACGGCTGGACGGTCATCACGGCCGACCGGACGATGTCGGCACACTTCGAACACACGATCGCGGTCACCGAAGGAGGTCCCCGAATTCTTACGGACGTCGCGGGCCGGGTCGCCGAAGGTGCCAAGGGTGCTTGAAGGTGTCACGAACCGTAGTTATACTATAAAGCTCTGCCACAAACACATGTGGAGAAGTCAATCGTGAAGGTTCGAAGCAGCGTGAAGCCGATCTGTGAGCACTGCAAGGTGATTCGCCGCCGTGGTGTGGTGCGTGTCATCTGCAGTCGAAATCCGAAGCACAAGCAGCGGCAAGGTTGATCGCGATGAAATCGGCGAGAGGGTAAATGGCACGTATCGCAGGGGTCGATCTGCCGCGCGGCAAGCGCATTGTGGTCGCACTCACATACATCTACGGTATCGGTCACTCCCGGGCTGCGAAGATCATCGCGCAGACGAGCGTCGATCCGAATCGGCGTACCCAGGATCTCACGGACGACGAGGTGAATCGTCTGAGGAGGGCCATCGAGACCAGCTTCAAGGTCGAGGGTGCGCTGCGGACCGAGGTGTCCATGAACATCAAGCGCCTGATGGACATCGGGTGCTACCGTGGTCTTCGTCATCGTCGTGGGCTCCCCGTTCGGGGCCAGCGCACGCATACGAACGCCCGGACCAAGAAGGGCCCCCGGCGGGCCATCGCCGGGAAGAAGAAGGCGGCCAAGAAGTAGGCTTCAGGGGGTTCGCTCCCACGCGAAAATCGATGCGGCGCTCCTCGGACGCCTTTGGGCTCCGACACGCCGCATCCGCATTGTAGGTCACCAGCACCGGAAGAGTCAGGTAACGAATCGTGGCAAAGCCCAAGACCCGCACCAAGCGCACGAAGAGAGTCGTGGAAGCCGAGGCCGTCGCACACATCGCGGCGACCTTCAACAACACGATCATCACGATCACGGACCGCACCGGAAACACGGTGGTATGGTCCAGCGCCGGAAAGGCCGGTTTCAAAGGGTCGAAGAAGTCGACTCCCTTTGCCGCCACCGTCGCTGCCGAGCAGGCCGGCCGTGAGGCTTTCGGTCTCGGCGTGAAGCGCGTGGACGTTCTCGTACAGGGTCCCGGCTCCGGTCGGGAATCGGCCATCCAGGCCCTCGCCGCGGCGGGGCTCTTCATCAAGTCCATCCAGGACGTGACTCCGCTGCCGCACAACGGGTGCCGGCCTCCGAAGAAGCGCCGGGTCTGAGGAACAACAGTTGAGGAACCACAGGTAATGTCTCGCTATACCGGACCCGTTTGTAAGCTCTGCCGCCGTGAGGGCCAGAAGCTGTTCTTGAAGGGGCAGAAGTGCTACACGGAGAAGTGCCCTGTCGATCGACGCGCCTACCCGCCGGGCCAACACGGTCCCGCGCAGGCCCGTCGGCGCAAGCAGTCCGAGTACGCCAACCAACTGCGGGAAAAGCAGAAGGTCAAGCGGATGTACGGCCTGCAGGAGAGGCAGTTCCGGAACCTGTTCGAGGCCGCCTCGAAAGAGCAGGGCATCACGGGTGACAACCTGGTGATCTCGCTCGAGGCGCGTCTGGACAACATCGTGTTCCGCATGGGCTTCGCGGCGACCCGTAGCGCGGCGCGCCAGCTCGTCCGCCACCGGCACATCGAGGTCAACGGCGGCGTGGTGGACGTACCCAGCTTCCATGTGGATTCGGGTGATGAAATTGCCGTGAGACCGAAGTCGAAGGACCTCTTCCCGATCCAGGACGCGCTCGAGGCACGTACGCGGCCGGCCCTGGTGGATTGGTTGGCCCTCGACGAGAAGGGCCGTGTGGGTCGTATGACCCGTAAGCCGACCCGTCAGGATATTCCTTTGTCGGCACAGGTTCAGCTCATCGTCGAGCTCTACTCGAAGTAATCTGTGGATCCGGGTTCCTCGCGGAGCCCGGGGCCGCACCCCGGATGGCGTAGCCGAAGTAATTCCCAGGAGGACACAAGTGGATATAGATCTGACCGGGTTGGTTCTGCCGGAGCGCGTGGAAGCCGCCGAGAAATCGAACGACGGCCGTTCGGCGCGCTTCGTGGTCGAGCCCCTCGAGCGCGGCTTCGGTCAAACACTCGGAAACTCCGTGCGCCGCGTCCTGCTGTCTTTGTTGCGCGGGTCGGCCGTATGGGCGTTTCGGATCGATGGCGTGGTGCATGAGCACCAGACCATCGGGGGCGTGGTGGAAGACATCCATCAGGTCATCCAGAACCTCAAGGCCCTCGTGGTGTCCCTGGATCCCGACATCGACGAGACGGTGCTCAGGATGCGCGTTTCCAAGGCCGGGCCGGTCACCGCGGGTGAGATCCAGACGCAGGCCGGGGTCGAGATTCTCGATGCCGATCATCATCTGTTTACCCTTCAGGACGATCGGGAACTGAATCTCGAGTTGCACGTGAACAAGGGTCGCGGCTTCGTGCTCGCGGACCAGCACACGCTGCCGCGCGGGGCTCCGGTCGACCTGGTCCGGATCGACTCGATCTACAATCCCGTCCGCCGCGCGAATTTCTCCGTCGAGGAGACGCGCGTTGGCCAGCGTACCGACTTCGACCGTCTCACGCTTCAGGTCGAGACCGACGGATCCGTGGAGCCCGAGGCGGCCGTCGCGTATGCTTCCGAGCTGGTTCGGAAACACCTGGAGTATATGCTGTACTTCGGACAGGGTGGAATGCCCGAAGTGGCTCCGTCGGGAGCCGTGGCGGTGCCCGAGCGTCTGCAGGATCTTTTCGCCCGTTCCATCGAGGACCTGGCGGAGTTGTCCGTGCGCTCGCGCAATTCACTGCAGAAAGAAAACATCAGCACGCTCGGCGACCTCGTGCAGCGTTCCGAGGAAGACATGCTCAAGATCGAGAACTTCGGCAAGAAATCGCTCAAGGAGATCTCGGACTTTCTCGAGGAGCAGGGTCTGCGCTTTGGAATGATGCTCGAAACGGGTGACGATGGTCGCCTGTTCTTCGTCGAAGAAGAGCCTGAGACGGCCGGGAGCGGCGAGGAGTAGTCATGCGGCATCGTGTCAAAGGGCGGAAGCTTTCCCGCACGGCGAGTCACAAGCGGGCGACCATGCGCAACATGGCCGCATCGCTCTTCCAGCACGGCCGGATCGAGACGACGACGGCGAAGGCCAAGGAGCTTCGGCCTTATGCGGAGCGCCTGATCACGCTGGCCAAACGGGGCGACCTCCATGCGCGGCGGCTTGCCGCCACCAAGATCCAGAGTCGACAGATTCTGGGGTCGCTGTTCGACGAAATCGGGCCGCGATTCGCAGAGCGTCCGGGGGGATACACCCGGATTCTGAAGCTCGGCACCAGGAAGGGTGATGCGGCAGAGATGTCGCTGATCGAGTTGGTCGATTAAGTTGGCGACTTCCCAACCAAGGACCACCCCACCGGACAGGACGACGGACATGGGCGACAACGCTTCCCGGCGCGGCGCATCGAACCTCGGGATGCCCCTGATGATCGTGGCTTTCCTCGCGATGATCGGATTCATGTACTGGCTCAATCTGCAGGCCAAGGCGCAGGAGGCCGAGAAGGCCGCTGTCGTCGCCGAGAGGCAGGCTGCGGACAGCGTGGACAACGACGACATGGGCGCCATCACGATTCCGGCTTCGGATATCCAGATGGACGCAACGCCGTTCGTGGGCCAGTTGGTAAGGCTCCAGGACGTGCCCGTCGCGTCGGGCCTCGGCAAGGAGGGCTTCTGGCTCGAGATGCCGAACAAGAATCCGTTCCTGGTGTCGATGACCGACGCCGTGAAGGCCGAGGGGGCCGCACCGCAGCCGGGGCAGAACGTCACGGTGATCGGCACCATCTTGCCGATGAACGATTCGGTAGTGAGCGCGTGGGCAGCCGCGGGCTCCATCGGAGAAGGCGACCGTTTGGCGGCCGAGTTCGCCACCCACTTCCTCTCGGCGCAACGCGTCCGGGTGACGGGTGGCGGCGCGCAGAAGCCGGACAGCGCCGGGAGCGGTGGGGGCTGAGTCCTCCACCCTCCGCACGTCAACGCAGCAACGAACGCAGGACGATAGACGATGGCTCGAGTGTGCTATGCGTGTGGCAAGGGACCCGGAAGCGGGAACTCCG
>JBBSOM010000211.1:0-5593 GCA_038259715.1 Longimicrobiales bacterium | reverse complement strand
GCAAACGTCGTCTGGTGCACAGGCTTCCAATCGGGCTTCGACTGGGTCGACCTGCCCGTGTTCTCAGGCGGCGACCCCGTGCACGAGAGCGGGATCGCTCGGGACTTCCCCGGGCTCTACTTCGTCGGGCTCTTCTTCCTGCACGCGCTGTCGTCGGGGATGATCCACGGCGTCGGGCGTGACGCTCGGCGCATCGCCCGGGCCATCGCCGGGCGGCCGTCCCGTGCGGAAGGGCGGTCACCGCTGGCCCGTGGTGCATCGACAGCCCCGGCTTGACGGAGCCGCAAGGGGCGCGGGCCCTTTCTGCGACCAGGTTGAGCACGGACGCGAAGGCGTCAGGGAGGAGTCCATCTCCTGGCCGTACGCGGCACACGTTATCTCGGGTAGAGCACGTCGTACAGCACAAGGCCGCGCTCGACGGCTTCGGCGACCACGCCAGCCATGTAGCTGGGCATTTTCCCGACCTCGCCGGGGGCCACGTCGCGGAGTGCGGCGGACGGGTCGTCTCCCGCGCGCATCCCTTCGAACTTGTTCATCAAGCCCGTCTTGATCGCGGTCAGGACCCATGGTTTCGTCTCGACCGTCGCCTTCGTCACCACCGCGTCCCGTATGGTGCCATCGGGCCTCATGGTCAGCCCGACCTCGAGGGGCCCGTGCTGGGTGTTCACCTGCGGGAAGACGACAACGCCGGCAAGCTCGCCGGAGGCGTCGGACCCGTAGTAGAACTTGACCTCATCCTCCTCGGCGTCGAATCCGCCTTCCGAGTGGATTCGGGTGAAATCTGCCTTGCCGACCTTCACCGTCTTGAGAAAGAACTGTTTCGCGTCGGGCACCGTGGTGCGGATCACGTCGGCCTGCTTCTGGAGCACGACGGTGGGCGTGATGTGCCGGCGGACCGCACCGGTCAGAACGAGCGCAATGGCGAGCGACAGAAGGCCGCCGAAGGTGCGGCGGCGCATCGTGGAGAAAATCATCGGGGGTCTCCTGAACGGTTGAACACGGCCCTGAGAACGCCCACCAGGACCACGACGTATACGGCGGACATGAGCCAGCCGGATGCGATGGTCAGGTAGGAGAAGCCCCCGAGGCCCGCTTTCATGAGCCACTGGCCCGCGAAGTCGAGGGCGCCGGATCCGAAGGCGGCCGTGATGACGGTGTTTCGCCAGGCGGCGGACCATCCCAGACCGAAGATCAGCAGGGTCTGAAGTGCCGCGACGATGGCGTAGAGCATGATGTGTATGTGGCTGTCCTGGATGAGCAGCCGGGTGTCCACATGGTGGGCCTCGTCCTGCATCGAGCCGAGGTCGAGCGCCTGCGTGGAGCTGCTCGACTCCTGGGGGAGCGCGGCGGCATCGACGTCCTCCGCGGGCGCGTAGGTCGCGCTGACCTGCTGCGGCGTCAGCCCGGCCCAATCCTTCACCATCAGGAAGGCGAAGACGTACGAATACCCGAGAACGAGCATGAAGAGAACCGCCGCTAGTCGTACCGAAAGGTCCGTGCGGCGCAGGCTGTAGAGGCCGGTCATGACGAAATCCCGTGTGGGTGGGGCGACATCAGAAAGTGGTCACGAGTTGGAGGATGAAGTGCGTGTCCCAATGGCGCATCGTGCCGTCGACATCCTCGAAGAGGGCCTCGGACGAGTGGTCCATACGCACGTCGGCGCGGAGTTGGAAGCGCGGGATCCGGAACGTGGTGTGTTCGACGTTCGCGAAGATCCCCTCCCGGCCCGTGCCAACGAAGACCATCGGGGTGAACGTGATCGACTGGAGTGTCTGTACCGTGCCGGTGCGCACACCGTCGCGGTCCCGGAACGTTTCGCCGCGCACCGTTGCCCCCAAGTGGTCGCTCAGCCGGTGGAAGAGCGATGCGGTCGCGCCGTACCATCGGGCGTCGCCGCCGTCGTCGAGGGCCTGGGCCTCGCCGCCCAGATTGGCCTCGCCGCCGAGGACCCAATCGTTGCCCACCTGAACCGCGTAGTCCGCGGAGAGCAGATAGCGGTTGTGCAACTCGCCGGGTGCGCCCTCGGCGCCAAGCAGCCCGCCGACGCCGAAACTGGTGTGCTCCGTTGGAATCAGCCCGACGCGTACACCCCCGGTCTTGGCGTGGTTGGGATCGATCTGCGCATCCCAGCCGTTGCCGCCGATCGCGGTCAAGTCGACTTTCGGCGAAACGGCCCAGCGCCCCACGAGCCCGACCATCTTGGCCGGACGGCCCAGCTCGTAGTTGAAGCTGTTGGTCGCCTGGAAGTTGAGTGGCTCGTCGTCCCGTTCGAAGCCGAGTGGCACGTCGAACTTCCCGAAGGCGAGGCTCAAGCCCGACGCTCCTCCCGGCGTGAAGTTCACGAGCAAGTTGTCGATCTCGATCTCGGTCGGCACCTCGTCGCCGGCCTCCACGTCGTCCCCCGACGCGAGCGAGGTCGTGAGTTGGCCGAAGAACCAGATCCTGTCGTTCACCTCGCGGAACAGCGCAAGGGCCAGTTTGCCCGCACGAGCTGAATTGTCTCCGGTCAGGTGGTCGTAGCTGTAGTCTGCAACCCCGAAGCCGGTGATCTGGAGCGGATTCCCGCTCTCACCGGTCAGATCTTCCAGGCTCTGGCTCGAGCCTCCGAGGTCGACGGGCTTGTCTTGCGCCTGGGCCACGGACGGAACCGTGAGCGCGAGTAGGAATGCGAGGGGCAGCACGCTCCCCCGAATCAAGGACGACATGAGTAGATCTTCCTTCCGGACGCCCGGTGGCTCGAAGCCGCAGGCGCCCTATCGCTGGTTACGGACTGGGGCGACGAAAGAAGAGACTACGCTCGAGGCGGGGGCCTGCCCTTGACGAGGTCGACCGTGCCGGGCATCGGCCAAGCGCCCTGGATCAAGTCTTCGCGAGGCGGGAGGGGCCGAAGACTCGACTCCGGCGTCGGGAGCCAGGCCAGCGCAAGTCTTGGCGCGATCGGCGTGCGATGGGACGTCACCGCACCACTGTGACAGAACGCCATGGGCACGGGTGCGCCGTGGCTCATCGGCATCGAGCCCGGGTCGGCCGGCGAGAAGATGCAGTGGAGCCCGCAGATGACCTGAGGCTGGGCCGCCAAGGCCACGCACAGGGCCAGAAGAGCCACGACACGCGAGCCCGGAGAGCGTGGTCTCGCGCTTCTGTGCGTCGTTTCCGACGCCCTCGTTGCCGGTGCTTCCGCCATGCTGCAATCCTAACGGTTTGGTGAAGAAGGGGGGGCATCCCGAGACCGGTTGGGTGTCGGCGTGCCCAGAGGCAGGGGCACGACGGCTGGCCTGCCGGTCCGGTCCGGCCCAGAATGCAGGCAACCGAACACCGCCAGGGGAGGCTTGCATGCACTGGATCGACAGGCGTTGGATGGGCACAGCCGTGTTGGCGCTGGGCCTGCTGCCCCGCGCCGCCTACGCGCAGGCCGACGAGATCCAGGTCTACGACGGCGGCCTCGCCGCACGCGGTACGTTCAACCTGACCCTGCACAATAACTACACACTCTCCGGCGCCACCGACCCCGCGTTCAAGAATGCGGTGATCTCCAACCATGCCTGGGTGGGTGTCGCGGAGTGGGCGTATGGCGTCAGCGACTGGTTCGAGGCGGGCCTCTACCTGCCGCTGTACAGCCACGACGAGGCACACGGCATGGCGCTCAACGGCTTGAAACTGCGTACCCTCTTCGCCGTGCCGCACGCGGACGACCGGAACTTCTTCTACGGCGTGAACTTCGAATTCAGTTACAACGCCGACCAGTGGGACCCGAAGAACTTCACCGCGGAGATCCGGCCCATCGTCGGATGGCATCTCAGCCCCATCGACATCGTCATCAACCCCATCTTCGACACGGCCTGGGACGGCGTCGACAAGCTCGAGTTCGTCCCGTCGTCGCGGGTGGCGTGGAACGTGTCGCCGGGCTTCGCGGTGGCGCTCGAGGAGTACGCGGACTTCGGCACCGTCGATGGCTTCGCGCCGAGGGGGGACCAGTCGCACCAGCTTTTCGGTGTCATCGACTTCAAGGCCTTTACGGTGGACGTCGACTTCGGAGTCGGTTTCGGTCTGACCGACGGGTCCGACGGCAGCACGCTCAAGCTCATCCTTTCTCGCGATCTGAACCAGAGAATTCCATGATGCACGACGACGCCCTTCGCAGATGCTTCGGCGCGGTCGCCACCGCGTTTTCACTCCTGGTGGTTCCAGCGTCCCTCACCGCCCAACAGGTCAATCCCTTCGCCGAGCTGACGCTCCGCTCCATAGGGCCCGCGGTGACGGGCGGGCGCATCCAGGACGTGCAGGCGCCTCCGGACGACCCCGGCACGATCTGGGTGGCCAGCGCCACCGGCGGACTGTGGAAGTCCGTCAACCGGGGCACGACGTGGGCCCCGGTCTTCGACGGGCAGCCCACGGGCACCTTCGGCGTCGTCACTATCGCGGCGTCCAACCACGACGTGGTTTGGGCCGGCACGGGGGAGCAGAACAACCGGCAGAGCAGCTCGTGGGGCAACGGCGTCTACCGCAGTACGGACGGCGGAGGCACCTGGAGCCACCTGGGTCTAGAGAACACGCGGGCCATCGGGCGGATTCTCGTGGATCCGACCAACCCGGACGTCGCGCTGGTCGGCGCGCTCGGCAACCTCTGGGCGGCGTCGGAGGACCGTGGTGTATTCCGCACCACCGACGGCGGGCGCACCTGGAAGAAGGTGCTCTACATCGATGACGCGACCGGGGTGGTCGACATGGAGCGTGACGGCGCAGATGCCAACACGATCTACGCTGCCGCGTACCAGCGCCTACGCCAGCCGTGGGGGTACAACGGGGGCGGGCCGGGGAGCGGCATCTTCCGGAGCACCGACGGGGGAGCCACCTGGTCTCGGCTCACCGAAGGGCTGCCCGCGGGCGACAAGGGCCGCATCGGGCTGGCGGCGTCGGCGCACACGCGGGGGCTCGTCTACGCAGTGGTGGAGCACGAGGACGCCGGCGGCATCTATAGGACCACGGACGGAGGAGACCACTGGGAGCGCATGAGCGACCAGAACTCGCGCCCCGCCTACTACAGCGGGCTCTACGTGGACCCGACCGACGACGCGCGGCTCTACCTGCTGACCCGCTGGTTCTACTCCAGCGAGGACGCGGGGCGCACGTGGCGCACCATGCCGACCGAGCCGACCTACGACGTGGGGCTCAAGGGCGACTACCACGCGATGTGGATCGACCCGAACGACTCGCGCCATTTCTACCTGGCGGGGGACGGCGGGCTCTACCAGACGTACGACCGCGGTGCGACATACGTGCCGTACGAGAACATCCCGATCTCGCAGCTTTACGGCGTCGGGCTGGACGACCGTGCACCTTATTGGATCTACGCCGGCATGCAGGACGTGCACTCGTGGATGGGCCCGAGCGCGACCCGGCACTACCTGGGCATCGCGCCGGAGGATTGGCATGAGATCGGCTTCAACGACGGCATCGAGCATGACGTGGACCTGGACGGCCCACGTTACGTGTACTCGAACGCGGTCGAGGGCGATCTGACCCTGGTCGATGCCTTCAACGGGGACCGCCGCCACATCCAACCGGCGGCCGAACCCGGCAAGCCTGAGTTGCG
>JBBSOM010000210.1:0-5597 GCA_038259715.1 Longimicrobiales bacterium | reverse complement strand
GAGTCGGTAGGTGTCATGCGCGAAGATCGTTGATACCCATCGCCCGGAGAAGCTCGACGTGGTCCTCTTCCGTCGGGACCTCCCAGCCGCGTTGGTAGCCGAAGACCTCGTAGAGCGGCCGGCTGCCGAACGCGCCGTCGAGGATCTCCATGTGGTCGGAGGACAGGAATCCCGGGTGCTCGACCCCACACGCGTGGCTGAGCCGCAGGAGTTCCTTTCGGAGCGTCATGACGTAGTTGGCCAGCCGCGCGGCCTTGGCGGTCGGGTCCAGCCCGCGCACGAGCCACCGGTTCTGCGTCGCGACGCCGGTAGGGCAGTGGTCGGTGTGGCAGCGCTGGGCCTGGATGCACCCGATGGAGAGCATGGCCTCGCGCGCGACGTTGATCATGTCGGCGCCGAGACAGAACGCCAGGAGTGCCGTCTCGGGAAAGCCCAACTTGCCCGAAGCGATCCACACCACGTCCTGATGCATGCCGCGCTCGGCGAAGACCTTGTACACCCGGCTGAAGCCGACCTTGAAGGGCAGCGCCACGTGGTCCGCGAACGCGAAGGGTGCCGCCCCCGTGCCGCCTTCGCCGCCGTCGATCGTGATGAAATCGACGCCACGATCCTCCATGGCCATCCGATCCGCCAGTTCGCGCCAGAAGTCGAGCTCGCCGACGGCCGACTTGATGCCGACCGGCAGCCCCGACGCGTCGGCGAGGTCCTCCGCGAAGTCGAGCAGTTCATCGACGTTGCGAAACGCGCGGTGGCCGGGCGGGCTGATGACCGCCTGTCCCTCGGGGACGCCACGGATCGCGGCGATCTCCGCCGACACCTTCACAGCCGGGAGCACGCCGCCCAGGCCCGGCTTGGCGCCCTGCGAGAGTTTGATCTCGACGGCGCGTACCGGGTGGCGCTCGACTTGCTCCAGGAACTTGGCTCGGTCGAACCCGCCGTCCGGGGTGCGGGCGCCGAAATAGCCCGTGCCGAGCTGCCAGATCAGGTCGCCGCCGTTCAGGTGGTGGGGCGAGATGCCTCCTTCGCCGGTGTTGTGGAGGCAGCCGCAGATCTTGGCGCCGCCGTTCAACGCCAGGATCGCGTTCGACGAGAGCGAGCCGAAGCTCATCGCGCTGATGTTGACGACCGACGCGGGTCGGAACGCCTTGCGGCGCCCCCGGTGCCTCCCGAGCACCTTCGCGCACGGAAGTGGATACCCCTCACCATGGGGCGGCTCGTCCGGCCACCCGATCGTGTGGTGTTTGATGATCAGGTAGTTCGAGGACAGCTCGAGTTCGTTGTCGGTGCCGAAGCCCAGGTAGTTGTTCTCCTGCTTCGCGGAAGCGTATACCCAGTGTCGCTGGTCCCGGGAGAAGGGTCGTTCCTCGTCGTTCGAGGTGACGATGTACTGACGCAGTTCGGGACCGACTGCTTCGAGCCAGTACCGGAAGTGACCGATGATGGGAAAGTTGCGGAGGATCGCGTGGTGGCGCTGGATGAGGTCGTAGACCACCGTCACCACCACCACCGCCAACAGCGCCAGCCAGAACCAGCTCATAGGGGAAGGTCCGGTCTTCTGAGGTCGAGGAGGCTTCGCAAGCCCGGTTTCTGCCTGCGGAAGACGCAGGGCAACCTAGGGTACGCGGTCACTTGCCACCACAGACGACCGTCACCTTTGGTCCTCTTCCCTTCGACCTCTGGCTCCCGGCCCTCTACATTTGAAAACCCTCCGTCCGGCCGGGTCCCTCCCCGTGGCTCGGACGGGCGGATTCAGCTTTCTGCCCGACTTCTCCGCGAGGTTCACGTGAAGCGACATCTAGCGCTCGCCGTCCTGATGGTCGGGACCGTCCTCGCACCGGCGTCCGTATGGGCCCAGCATCCCGCGATGGACGCGCTTCCCCCGGTCGTCGAAGGCCGGGACTTCCGCGTCTATGACGGGAAGGGTCACTCGAAGTCGTTTGCGGAGGTGATCGCGGCCATGGCCAACGCCGACGCCGTGCTGGTGGGCGAGACCCACGACGACGTGGTGGGCCACGGGGTCGAGGCGCAGATCCTCTTCCGCGGGGCCGAACGCGTGGGCGCCGTCGGTGGATCCGGCGAGCGGCAACGGCTCGTCGTCCTGTCCCTGGAGATGTTCGAGCGCGACGTGCAGTACATCGTGGATGAGTATCTGCACGGTTTGATCACGGAGGACCAGTTCCTGAAGAGTGCACGCCCGTGGGAGCGGTACGACACGGACTATCGACCCATGGTGGAGTTCGCGCGCGCGCACGACCTACCGGTGGTAGCGGCCAACGCTCCTCGCCGCTATGTGAACCGGGTAAGCCGTCTCGGGCCGGGGTCTCTGGAGGCGCTCTCCGAGACCGCGCGCTCCTTCCTGCCGCCGCTCCCCTATCCCGGTCCATCGCGCGAATACACCGCCCAGTGGAACGCGCTGATGGCTCAGATGATGGGCGCCGTGGGCGCGCCGGCCGATTCCTCCTCCGGGGCGACGGGTTCCGCTGCCGGGTCGGGTTCCGCTGCCGGGTCGGGCTCTGCGGCCGAGAAGCCGGCTCCGGCCGAGCCGATGCACGACATGACCAACGCGCTACAGGCGCAGGCGCTCTGGGACGCCGCGATGGGCCAGGCGGTGGCCAACGCGCTACGCGACCATTCCGGAGCGTTGGTGATCCACTTTGCCGGATCGTTCCATATCGAACGCGGCACGGGGATTCCGGAGCGGGTACGAGACTACAGCCCGGACGCTCACGTCCTGACCGTGGTGCTCGAACCCGCTACGGACATCGACGGGTGGAACGAGGATGAGGATGCCGGGCTCGGTGACTTCGTGATCCTCACGAGGAAGCCGGCAGAGAAGCCGGCAGAGAAGCCGGCAGAGAAGCCGGCAGAGAAGCCGGCGGGCGCTGCCTCGGGCGGCTGAGCCGAGGTCAGTGGGTCCAGCCCCAGAGAGGAAGGTTCACGCCGAACGAGAGCACCCGTGGGTCGACCTTCACGTCCGGTAGGAAGATCCAACGAACCTCCACCTGAGGCACGAGGTGGATGCTGGGAATTTCGTTGGCGCGGAGGCCCACCACGACCGTCGGTGTCGTCTTTGTTTCCCGCTTGGGTGCCTGCTCGTAGATGCTGTTCCGCCACCCGATGCCTCCCCCGGCGTACAGCCCACCGCGACGCCCGCCGGTGACGAACACCGCTTCCACGCCGTACTGGTATTCCTTGAGCCCCTTGAGGAACGTCACGTCCGCATTGGGCATGATCTCGACGATGCCCGTCGGCAGGAGCGGAATGTGGAGTTGCGCGCCGAGGAGGTACCCGGTCGAGTTGTAGTCGTACCCGCCTCGGACGCCCACCTGGATCGGCGCCCATCCCGCCGAGGCACCGGGTTGACTGAGTTGGGCATCGACCGGCGAGCCGAGCAGGAGAAACCCGAGAAGTGCGACGAGGGGCGGGGCGAGACGGCTCATGGTTTGGAGTCCGGCGTCTAAGTGGTGATTGGTGCTCTTCTTTTAACCGACTTCGGGGTGGCGACGTTCCTCGGGGTCCCCGACGATCCTGTGCGGCCTGGTCCGCGCGCATGGGTCCTTGACGCGCGTACTTCCCCGACCCTTCCAACCGGACGGGCGTTCCTTCCGTCCAAAGAGGGGAGTCCAGTTCGGGTCCGCGTTCGGGGGAGGGTTGACGATGCACCGAGGAATCAGGGTTCTAGCGCTGCTTGCCGGGTATACGACGCTCGGCTTCAGTGGGGACTACGTAGCGGGGTTGGTTGCGCACGATCCACCCTCGGTCCGGCTCCCCGCAGCTGAGCATGCGGTTGGCGTTGCGCTCGCCGCGGCATCTTCTTCGGACCGCTGCGCGTTCGAGGTCGAACGGAAGGCTTCGCTCGACGCGCCCCTGGCGGATATGCTGCACGTGGACGTCGGGGCGGGTGAGCTTCGCGTGGAAGGGCGCGACGGGCTGAGCGGGATCCAGGTGGTGGGGAGGGCATGCGCGTCCGCCAGGGACAACCTGGACGCGCTCCAGGTGGCGCTCGGAAGCGAAGGTGGAGACATTGAGCTTCGCGCTCATTACCCGGAGCATTCGGGTCGACACCGTTGGGGCGGCGAGGACTACGCGCGCATCGACCTCGTCGTGCTCGTCCCCCGCGGCATGGCCATCGACCTGAAGGACAGTTCGGGCGGCATGGAGCTGAGCGGGACAGGTGCGCTGCACATCGAGGACTCCTCGGGTGAAATCGTCGTGCGCGACGCAAACGGAGCCGTGACCATCGACGACTCCTCGGGCGGGATCGACGTGAGCGGCGTCGTGGGCGACGTCTCCATCCAGGACGGCTCGGGGGGGATCGAGGTGTCGAACGTCAAAGGCCGTCTCGAACTACGGGACGGTTCGGGCTCGATCCACGCCGAGCATGTCGAAGGGGACGTGGTGGTGGCCGGCGACGGATCCGGCTCCATCGACGTCCGCGACGTCCGCGGGGACTTCCAGGTGCGCTCCGACGGCAGCGGCGGCATCCGCTACAGCACGGTTGGCGGCAAGGTGGACATTCCGCGAGACAAGCACGCGAGCCATCGCGGAAGCTGAGACGACGGAGGCGCGCCTGGCCGCGCCCCTTCGACCGCCGGGGTCAGCGGAGACCGAGTGGAGCGTGGTGCGCTGACCCGGGGCGGACCTCGAGCGGATGGTGGGGTAGAGAGCGCCGAAGTCCAGATTCGCTCTCGAAAGAGGTGTGGAAATGAGGTCGCTTTACGTGCTCACCGTCACGCTCCATGTGCTCGCGGCGGTGACCTGGTTGGGCGGCATGGTCGCGTTCGCTCTCCTCGCGCCGGTCCTGCGCCGCGTCGGGGACGCCGCCGAGCGGCAGGCGCTCTTCCAGACTCTGGGAGAGCGCTTTCGCGTGGTCGGATGGGTGTGCATCGCGGTGCTGGTCGTCACCGGTGTCGGGCAACTCCAGATGCGTGGCTGGTGGGGCGCGGCGTTCTGGGGGGCACGCGACCTCTGGTCGTCCGCGCTGGGTCACGCGCTGGCGGGAAAGCTCTTGACCGTCGCGTTCATGCTCGTGGTGCAGGCCGTGCATGATTTCCACTTCGGTCCCAAGGCAGGCAGGGTGGCGAGCGGCACCGGGGAGGCCTTGAGCCTTCGGCGCACGGCCGCACGGCTGGCGCGCGTCAACGCGGTTGTGGGCGTCGCACTGGTGTATTTCGCCGTGCGCCTGGCGCGGGGTGGTTGAGGGCGCATCCGGCCATGGAGTCGCGCTATGCGGGTCGCTCTACTTGAGGTGCGGGAGGTGGGGGGCGGGGCTGACGAGGCGCGGCTGACGCGGCGCGGCTGACGAGGCGCGGCGACCCCACCGTCAACTGCCGGCGCGACGGGGCTTTCTCGGCTCCGCGGCGGCGGCCGGCTCTAGGGGCCGTGAATCGCCGATCGGTGGTGGCGGGAAGGCGTCGCGCCGGCGATTGACGGCAAAATGTATGGGTCAATCGCCGCCGCACGGGGCGGGAAGGCGTCGCGCCTGCGATTGACGACAAAGCGGATGGGTCAAAAGCCGCCGCACTGGACGGTCAGGCGGGGGGCCGGCGATTAGCGCGGAATAGCACGGGTCTGGGGGCCCGGCACCTGCAGGGGAG
>JBBSOM010000209.1:0-5606 GCA_038259715.1 Longimicrobiales bacterium | reverse complement strand
GGGATCCCCTGCGGGTCGCAGTACGTGGTCAGTCCCTTGTCGAGCGCCTCCTGCACGGCGACGACGATGTGACGGGGAAGAGGAAAGTCCGGTTGCCCGAGATTGCAGCGGATGACCCGTTCACCGTGGGCTTCGACATCGCGGATGAGCGCTCCGAGGGCAAATGCCTCTTCGGTGCCGATGCGGTTTACGCGGTCCGCGAAAAGCGTGGACGGACGAGCCGCGGTGGGTGGAGCAGCGCTCATACGATCGGACCTCCGGATCCAGGATGAAAACCCGCGTTTCGAGGACTCCGCGCACGGGCCACGAAACGTGGGCGCCGTTGCGCTCCCCATGGCGTGGGGATTCCATGGTCAGGATCGTCGGGCAAACGCCTTCGTGCAAGCCGCGTCCGGCGATCCGCGCCCCCACGTTGCTCCGCGGCAGCGTCTCGGAGATCTTCCGGCCCATGGATCTGAGCGTATCCCAGGCCCCATTGGGCGAGCTGGCGGCCGCGTATCTCCAGGCGGTCGTCACCCTCGGCCTCGTCGTGCTGTGCGGCACCCTCTACCACCGCTACCGCAAGGTCTATTTCGCCTTGTGGGCGGTCGCGTGGGCGGTGTATGGCCTGCGCCTGGGAGCGATGATCGCCTTTCTGCACACAGGGTGGAGTGCGTGGCTGTATTGGCATCAGGTCACGACCGGCTGGACCGCGCTGGCCCTGCTGTGGGCGGCCCTCGTCTTCTCGCAGGGTCCGAAGTGGCGCCCTGCCTACTGGGCACTGGCGCTCTTTCCTCCGGTCTGGTCGTACGTGGCCATCTACCGCATGGAGAACTTCCTGCTCGCGGCGGGACCGGCGGTCCTCTTCCTGAGCCTGGCCACCGCCTTGACGGCGTGGGCGTTCTTCCGGTACGACCGGGAGGTGGGCTCACCGGCGGCGCGCATCCTGACCGTGACGCTCGCCCTGTGGTCATTGCACCACCTCGACTATCCGTTTCTGCGCGCGAGGGGTGCGTGGAACCCCTGGGGCTACTACCTGGACCTGATCTTCGAGCTGGGCATGGGCGCGGGCATTCTGATGCTGGTCCTCGAGGACCTCGACCAGGGTCTGCGCACGCTCACGGAGTTGTCGGGCGAGTTGCAGCAGCGGGGCCACCGCGGCGAAGGCGTGCCCGAGGCGGTCCTGCGCCGTGCGCTCAGCCTGCGCGGCGTACACGGCTCGGCGCTCTACATGGATACCGGTTCGAATGCCGGTCGGGATGGCGCGTTTGTGCAGGGGGCCGGTGTATGCACGCTGTGGCCCTACGAGACGCCTCCCGAACTCGCGTGGCGCGCCGTGGCTCGCGTGCGGGCGAGCGGGCAACCGGAGGTCATCAAGGGGCGGAGCCCGGACGCCGACAAAGCGCTATGGGCTCATCCCTACATCGCGGCGCTGCCCATCCTCCGGGGGGAGCTGGTGGCCGGAGCGCTCGTGGTCGTGGGAGAGTCGCGCGACCCGTTCACCGCGCTCGATACCCCGTTTCTTCTCGCGTTCGGACAACAGGTCGGCGCCGCGTTGGAAAACGAAGACCTGTACCGGAACCTGGAAGACCGCACGGCGGAGCTCGAGCGGCTGCAGATGCGCATGGTCCGTCAGCATGAGGAGGAGCGCAATCGTTTGTCCCGTGAGTTGCACGACGAGACGGCGCAGGTGCTCGCGGCCGTGAACATGCAACTCGGGTTGCTTCGCGAGAAAGGCGACGAGGACATGGCAAGGGCGCTGGACCGGGCACGCGCGCTGGTGGGGGAGGGGATCCGGAGTATCCGGAGCGTGACACGGAATCTCAGGCCCACCGCACTCGACGACCTCGGCCTCCTGCCGGCCATGCGCGCCCTGGCTCGTGACTTTGGAGGACCGGACGCGCTCGAGATCACGTTCGACGCTCCCTCGACACTTCCAGACGTGGGCGGCGACGCGGAGCTCGCGCTTTTCCGTACGCTCCAGGAGGCGTTGTCCAATGCGATCCGTCACGGCCGATGCACGCACGTTTCCATCGAGGTCTCGGCGCAGCACGAAGCCGTCGTACTGAACGTCGTGGATGACGGCGTGGGCTTCCCCACCGACGGCGCCCACCGACTCGATCGGACCCGCGGAGGGCTCGCGGGTATCCGTGAACGGATCACCGGCGTCGGCGGCGCCTTCACACTCGACAACCGGGCCGAGGGCGGTGCGCGCGTTCATGTGTGCGTCCCGTTCATGGCCAGCGGAGAGGCGGGATCATCGTGAGCGATACACGCATCCGGGTCATCATCGCGGACGACCATGCCGTGGTCCGGCAGGGCATCCGACACGTGCTGGAGGACATTCCGGGTCTCGAGGTCATCGCCGAGGCGGGCGATGGCGCCGAGGTGTTGGAGCTGCTGAAGAGCGAGTCACCCGACCTGCTGCTCCTCGACATTTCCATGCCGAAGAAGAACGGCCTCGATGTGGCCAAGGAATTGCGGGGCGGAGGATCCGAAGTCGGGATCCTGGTGTTGTCCATGCACGACGACCCGGAGTATGTCCTCGAGGCGGTTCGCGCGGGCGCGGATGGTTACGTCCTGAAGGACGTCGGCCCCGCGGAGCTTCGGGAGGCGGTGGAGGCGGTTTTCGACGGCAAGGAGTATTTCACCCAGCGCGTGACCCACCAACTGAGCGTCGCGCTCCGTGAGGAACTCGAGCATGAACGACAACGATCCAAGCTCGACCAGCTCACCGGCCGCGAACGCGAGGTGTTGATCCGGGTGGCTCGGGGCAGGACCAACCGTGAGATCGCCGAGGAGTTCGGCATCTCCCCGCGCACCGTCGAAACGCACCGCGAGCGGGTGATGGCCAAGCTCCGGATCCGGACCATCGCGGGGCTTACGCGCTTTGTCGTGGAGAACGATGTGGGTGAGGAGTAGGGCAGGTCCGTCGACCGTACGTACATCCACGGACCCCGCCCTTCGGGCATCTCCGAATTACGTCCGAAAAAGTGCGCGTCTAGCTTCTCGGGGTGATTCTACCTGGAGCGCGGGTCCGCCCGCACACCCCACGACCGCCCGATGCGCGGCGGATGGAAGGAGACGGCGTCCCGATGACCCCCGAGATCTCGAGCGCACGGACGAAGCGGACTCCTCCGAACCGGGCCGCACTCGTCCTGTTCGCTTTGGGCGTCCTCGTCGCTCCGCCGGCCCTCAGCGCGCAGAAGGCCGCTAACGCCAGGGTATCGACCCCCGACACGATCGTCTACAAGGTCGATCCCCTCGTGGTCACGGCGACCCGTGGCGCGCGCGAGGTGTCGAGGACTCCGCAGCCCGTGTCCGTGGTCCAGCACCGAGATCTCGTTCAGCAGGTACCGAATACGATCAGCGATCTGTTCCGGTCGCTCCCCGGTGTCGACGTGACCGGTGTGGGCGTGAACCAGGGGCGTCCGGAGATCCGGGGCCAGCGCGGTCAGCGCATCCTGCTTCTCGAGGATGGCCTCCGGCTGAACAACTCCCGCCGTCAGCAGGACTTCGGTGAACTCCCCGCCCTCGTCGACGTGAACGCAGTCCAGCGCGTCGAGGTCGTCCGCGGTCCGGCTTCCGTGTTGTACGGTTCGGATGCCATCGGCGGAGTGGTCAACATCATCACGAGCACGCCGGACGAGGAGGGCTTCCACGGCTTCGGCTCCTTGCGCTACGGCAATGTCGAGAGCCAGAAGACCGGGTCGGCGCGTATCTACGGACGCTCGGGCGCCTTCACCGTCCAGGCCGGCGGGAAGATCCGCAACGCGGACGCGTACGAGGCGCCTTCGGGCCGCTTCGGCGCAATCGACCTGAACAAGGACGTGCTCGTGAGCGGAACGGGAGTGAAGGACCGGTCCGCCGACCTGCGTCTCGGATGGGAACCCGCCGGGCATCACTCGATCTACGGCAAGTTCGAAACGTACACCGCCGAGGACGCCGGTTTCGGCAGCGTCGATCCGGCGGCCTACGCGCCCGATCAGCCCGACATCCGCATTACGTACCCGAAGCAGCGGTGGAACAAGCTGACCGCCGGCTACCTCGGCCGCGACCTCGGGACCCCGGTGGCGGATCAGGTCTCCATCCAGACCTACGGTCAGGACAACGAGCGGAACCTCGACTTCGCGATGGACATGGGGATCGGGCCGGGCGCCAGCCTCTCGATCCTCCAGCAGAACTACACAAACATCCGGACCTACGGCGGTCGCGCGGAGGCGAGGAAGTTGGCCCTGCCCGGGCTGGTCCTCACCTACGGGCTCGACTTCGTGCGCGAGCGTGCGGAGGGCCTCGACCACAGTGCCACGACCGTGCTCGGCTACGGCCCGCCCATGATCGACATGAGCGACCGCCCGCAGTTGCCGACCGCCACGTTCACCACGCTCGGCGCGTTCGCGCAGGGTGAGGTCCAGGCGACCCGCCGGCTCTCGTTCGTGGCGGGCGGCCGCTACCAGACCGCCAAGGCGCAGACCTATGCCACGGCCGGCCTGAGCGATCAGACGCCCGTCGCGAAGACGGACGCCACGTTTGTGGCCGCGCTGAACGGGCTTTTCGAGGTCGGTGCCGGCTTCTCGTTGGTGGGTTCGGCCGGCCGGGCCTTCCGTTCGCCGAACCTGATCGAGCGCTTCTTCGACGGCGCGACGCCGGAAGGCTCAGGCTACCAGGTGGCCAACCCCGACCTCAAGGCCGAGACCAGCTTCAACGTCGACCTCGGCGCCCGCTACCGGAAGGACCGGGTCTCGTTCGAGGCGTTCGGGTTCCGGAACAAGGTGTACGACGGCATCCGCATCGAGCCCCTGGACTACAAGGTGCAGGGACAGTCCGCGTACCAGAACACCAACGTGGAGCAGTTGCTCTTCCGGGGCGTCGAGTTGAACGGACAGGTGTCCGTGACGCGGGCGCTCTCCGTGGGGAGCAACTACACCTGGATGACGTCGAAGGACGCCTTGCACATCGAAAACCCGGTGGGGGAGTCGTTCAGCAGCAAGGTCACGGGGACGGTGCGATATGAGGACCCCTCGGACCGGTTCTGGGCTGCCTGGGAGATCCGCCACAACGGCGACCGCAAGGACGTGCAGCTCCACGACAACCCCATCGGCGATATCCTGCCCGCGTTCACGGTCCAGGACCTGCGGGCCGGCGTCACGGTCTTCCGCACCGCGGGCGGCCAGGTCCACCGGCTCAGCGTGGCGCTGACCAACCTGACCAACCAGCTCTACGCGGAGTTCTCGAACGCTTCGTTCTTCCGCCCGGAGCCGAAGCGCAACCTGACCCTGAGCTGGGACGTGTCGTTCTAGGGATTCGGAAGAGGAGCGCCACCCGATGCCTGCCTTCGTTTCGTTCATCCCGATCGGCACGACGTTGGTGGCGGCCTGCTTCGCCCCGCTTGTCTTCCGTCGCTGGCGCGAGCGCCGATCCGGGCCGCACCTGCTCTGGTGGTCCATCGGAATCGCGATGTACGGCGTGGGCACGTTCACGGAGTCGTTTACCACCCTCTTCGGATGGCACGAGCCGGTCTTTCGAGCGTGGTACATCTCGGGCGCCTTGCTCGGGGGCGCGCCGCTGGCCCAGGGCACGGTCTACCTGGTGTGCTCGGGGTAGGTGGGCAACCGGCGCTCGGCGCG
>JBBSOM010000208.1:0-5634 GCA_038259715.1 Longimicrobiales bacterium | reverse complement strand
GGGGTGGATACCTGAGCCTCATAGATGGTCGGGTACTTCGCGTGTCGGGTCAGCCTGAGTTGTACGACGAACGCCAGCGCGACGGCCACCATGGTCGGCATGATGAGCCCGTACCCATCGGTCATCTCGATGACCATCACCATCGAGGCGATCGGAACGCGCGCCGTTCCGGCGAAGACCGCCGCCATGCCGACCACGGCGAGCCAGGTGCCGTCGATGTCGACGTGGAACGAATGGAGCAGCGCCGCGAAGGCGCCCCCGAGCATGACGCCGACATAGAGGGTCGGCCCGAACACACCCCCCGAGCCGCCGGAGCCGACCGTGAGCGAAAGCGTCAGGATCTTGCCGAGCGAAAACAGCAGGAGCGCCCAGACGACGAGCCCGGACCCTCCTTGGAGCACAAACTGCATGTAGCCGTATCCGCCGCCGATGATGGGCGGCACCGCAATCCCGATCACGCCGACCGCGAGACCTCCGATCGCAGGCTTGAAATGACGGGGGATCTTCAACGCCGCGAAGGCATCGCGGACGCGGTAGTACATGGTCGGCATCAGCGCGCCGACGCACCCCGCCAGCACGCCGAGCAGGCTGAACCACACGAGGTCGAGCGGTTGGACGACGCGGCTGCTCGAGGGCAGCAGAAAGAGCGGAGTGTAGCCCGAGAACGCGCCGGTAATGGCGTAGGACACCGCCGCCGAGATCAGGGTGTAGATGAGGGCGCCGCCCTCGAAGGCCATGCCGGAGTAGAGAATTTCGACGGCGAAGATGGCGGTGCCGAGCGGGCTCTTGAAGATTGCCGACAGTCCGGCAGCCATGCCGATGAGCACGACGATGCGCCGCTCCTCGTCGGACAATTTGAACACCTGCCCGATGATCGCCCCTGCCCCCGAGGCGATCTGTGCCGTCGGTCCTTCCCGTCCGCCCGATCCGCCGCTCCCGATGGTGATGGCGCTGACCAGGGTTTTCACGAAGGGCACCCGGGCCCGCATCCGCCCGTTGTTCTGGTGAAAGGCTCTCAGCGTGGCATCGGTACCGTGGCCCTCGGTCTCGGGCGCAATCCAGTAGATCAACAGCCCCGCCACGAGCCCACCGAGCGTGGTCGATACCGGCACCCACCAGTAAAGGTGGGTGAAGGGTTCCGGCGCGGTGCTCATTCCATGCGCCGCGTCGACCCGAATCGTGTGATAGTGGCCGACAACGCTCAGGATGTAGCTGTCCATCAGGTGCAGCAGGAACAGGAACAGCTGGGCGCCCAACGCCCCGATGACGCCGAGTACGACGCACAGGAGGATCAGGCGCGGCGTACGATTGAGCTTCAGCAGCCACATGGGGTGGGCATCTACCTCGGAAGATCAGGCAACGCGGTGGCGCATTCTAGCGCTGTCGAAGAACCCCGACCACTCGGCCGGACCCAGGTTGGTGGCCCGAGGGTTCCTCGGTATGATGGTTTCGTGGAACGAGGGTACCTGCGCGACCGGAAGATCGACCCCGAGCGATCATGAACGAAGAAAGCCCGATGCAGGAATTGTGGTCCCAGGTGGACCAGTATATCACGGACCTGCTCGTCAGCCCGGATGCCTCCGTTTCCGCCGCGCTGGATTCCAGCTCCGCCGCGGGGCTTCCCGCGATCGCCGTGTCCCCACCGCAGGGCAAGCTGCTTTCGCTTCTGGTGCAGGCTACCGGCGCCCGCCGGGTGCTCGAAATCGGGACGCTGGGTGGCTACAGCACGATCTGGCTGGCGCGTGGGTTGCCCAGCGGTGGCAAGGTCCTCACGCTCGAGCTGGAGCCGAAACACGCGGAGGTTGCCCGCGAGAACGTGGCTCGAGCGGGACTCGCGTCCACGGTGGAGATCCGGGTGGGGGCGGCAGCGGACTCACTCCGTGCCCTCGCGGCGGAGCACGCGAAACCCTTCGATTTCGCCTTCATTGATGCGGACAAGGGTGGCTACCCCGAATACCTGACGTTGGTCGTGCCGCTGCTCAGGGTCGGGGGGATGATCGTCGCCGACAACGTGGTACGGGAGGGCGCCGTGGCCGATCCGGCCAGCACGGACGACCAGGTGCGAGCGGTCAGGGAGTTCCACGAGCGGATCGCCGCGAAGCCGGAACTCGGCGCCACCACGATCCAGACCGTGGGCAGCAAGGGCTACGACGGCCTGACGCTGATCGTAAAGAAATGAACTTCAACGAATCGCAAGATAGCTACGAGGAGACTGAACCATGATCGACCGACGCGCACAGGCTGAATGGAAGGGAGACATCAAGGGCGGCAGCGGATCCGTCCGGGCCGGGAAGCTCGAAAGCAGCTACTCTTTCGCCTCCCGCTTCGCCGACGGTGC
Source organism: Longimicrobiales bacterium (assembly GCA_038259715.1). GTDB lineage: Bacteria > Gemmatimonadota > Gemmatimonadetes > Longimicrobiales > Gaopeijiaceae > SZUA-318. The sequence goes on along the minus strand of JBBSOM010000208.1, from coordinate 3,296 downwards.
GGGGACCACGCCTGAAGCCCTGATCGGCGCGGCCCACGCGGGATGCTTCTCGATGGCCCTTTCGCTCTTCCTCGGTGAGCACGGCTACACACCCGGAGAGATCCGGACGACCGCCACCGTCAGCCTGGATCCCGACAAACTCGAGATCACAGCCATCACGCTGGAAACCCGGGCCTCCGTGACCGGTCTCGATGACGCCAAGGAGTTCGAGAAGATCGCGAACGAGGCCAAGGACAATTGCCCGGTTTCCAAGGCGCTGAGCGCGACCACTATCCGCCTCGCGTCCGCCCGGCTCATGGACGGCCCGGTTGGGTAGGAGCCCGGACCCGCCCCCGGACCGGAGGTCGAAATCTCGCCGCCCTCCGTGGACATCGTCTCCCGTCGACGGCTGCTGCTTGCGGGCATCGTTCTCGTCGGGCTGAATCTCCGACCCGCTCTGGCGAGCGTCGGACCCCTCGTGCCCGACATGCGTCAGGCCACCGGGCTGTCCGACACCGCGCTCGGCGCGCTCACGACGTTACCGCTGTTGGCCTTCGGGTTCGTGTCCCTGCTCGCCTCGGCGATGAGCCGCCGGATGGGCGTCGAACGCGCGGTGGCCATCGCCCTGGTGCTCCTGACCGCGGGGACCGCACTGCGCGCGGCGCCGTCGATCGCCGCTCTGTACCTCGGAACCGGTCTCCTCGGCATCGGCATCGCGCTGGGGAACGTGCTCCTGCCCGCGCTGGCGAAGCGCGACTTTCCCGATCACTCCGGACCGATCACCAGCCTCTACTCGAGCATGATGGGGCTCGGTGCGACCGCCGCGGCCGGGCTCAGTGTGCCGTTGGCAGCCGTCTTCGGGTGGCGTCGTGCACTGGGCATCTGGACCTTCCCGGCGGTGGTCGCGTTGGTCGTGTGGCTCCCCCAACTCTCCAGCCCCCGTCCGGCACGGCGAGTCCAGTCGGACGGCGTGACGCTGGCGTCGCTGGCGCGCTCCGGGCTCGCCTGGCAGGTGGCCCTTTTCATGGGCTTCCAGTCCCTCACATTCTACGTGATCATCGCGTGGCTTCCGGACCTCCTCCAGAGCCGCGGACTCACCGAGGCAGCGGCCGGGTGGATGCTCGCCCTCTCTCAGGCTACCGGGGTTCTTGGAAGCGCCGTGATCCCGATCTGGGCCGGACGGCTGGCCGATCAGCGGCGCATCGTCTGGACGCTCGCCGCGCTGGAGGCGGTCGGACTGGCCGGCCTCCTCCTGCCGGGCGGCATGCTCGCCGCGCTCTGGGTCTCTCTGCTCGGCTTTATCCTTGGCGGCACGTTCGGGCTGGCTCTGACGTTTCTGGTTCTGCGGGCGCCCGACGCCCACGCCGCCGGCGAACTGTCGGGCATGGCCCAGGCGGTTGGGTACCTCGTGGCGGCCACCGGGCCCGCCATGATCGGCTATCTTCACGACGCGAGTGGCGGCTGGACCGTGCCACTCCTCACTCTCGTCACGGTCCTGGTTGCCAAAGTGCTTGCCGGGCTTCCAGCCGGGCGAAAAGGTGTGGTGGGCGCCCCTGGGCGATGAGGCACCGATGACCCTGTTTTCGGTTGCGCTCGCAGGCTCATGGGAGAAGGGGGCCTCACGGCGATCGAGCGAGTTCCCGAAGATCTAGTCAGGGAGACAGCGAAGACCCTTGCGTTCCCACGGGTTCGCTCGACATAGGTTGGGAGCGAGGCCCCTGCGCCCAGCCAGGGGCGTTCGCCCGTCCTCCACACGGGGGTTCCGTGATCCGTCGCACCGTACTGCCGATCTGCCTGGGCTGCTGGCTCCTGGCCGGTGCGGGGTGCGACCTCACCGCGCCGGAGACCCCGCCTCGGCCTTCGATGGATATCTCCTGGACCCCGTCCGCCCCGCGCGCCGCGTTCGGGGTTCCGTCCGAGTTCCTCTGGGCGGGGGATGTCCTCGATCTGGAGATCCTGGACGCCGAGGGTGTCACCCACCGTCGGAGTTGGCCGTTGGGCCCGTCGGGAGTCTCGGTGGATGCCAGCTTCCAGGTCGCCGCCGGCCCCTACACCGCGCGCGCCACCGTCACCAGCAATGGCTCCCGCCGCCTTCTCGAAGGCACGGCGACGTCGGACGCAGCCCGGGCGACCCTCCCCCTTGTTGAGCAGGGTCCCATCCTCGCGGTCTCGCCCGTGGTCGCGACGCCCACGGAGTTTGCCCCGGACACGGTCCGGATCTGGAACCTCGGCTCGGGCGTCCTGGCCTGGAGCGTGGGGCTGCTGAACCCGCCCAACTCGTCGTGTGCCTCGGGTCGCTGCCTGGCTCTCCGCGTCCCCGACAGCTCGCCCATCCGGGCGGGCGACTCCCGGGAGCTCTGGGTCGCGAGTTTCGACACCCGGGGCGGGGACTATGGTCTCACCCTCTTCGGGGGTGATGGCGTTTCCACGGACTCCGTGGTGCTTCCCATCAAGGCCGGCCCTGCCAAGCCCGTGGGCCGGATCACGGTGCTCGCCACCCTCCGCGGATCCCCTCTGGCCCAAGCTACGGTTGAGATCACGGGCCCGGGCGGTGCATTCCAGTCCTCGACGGACGCCAACGGCATCGCGCGCTTCGAGTCGCTCCCCTTCGGCCTCTACCAGGTCTTCGTCTTCTTCGGCAATTCCCCGTTCCAGGGCTCCGTCACCCTCGATGCGTTCGCGCGGGACGTCCGGGTGGAGGCTGAGCTGTCGTGAAGTCTCATCGAGGTGCGGCCACCGCCGTTGTCAGCGTCATCGTGGTCGCGGTCGCCGCCGTAGCCCTTACCCCCTCGCTGTCGGCTCAGGCTTTCCAGACCCGCTGGCAGGGGCTCCGGGATCTGGACCTGCGCTGCGTGGAGGTCGATTCGGTCTCGTCGGCCGTCCAGCGGGCGCTACCGGACGGGGGCCCCGAGCGCATCGCCCGGGACCGGGTTCTGGCAGACGCCCACGAAGTGGGCATCGATGCAGCCGAGCGGGTGGTGGCGGCCCGCCTCGACGTGCCGACGGTGGCGGACGGTTGGTTCACCTTCGCGCCGCACCTCCGCTCCGCGTGCGACATTCCGACTCCGGTTTACCCGACAGTGGACGCTGACAGCGCCGAGTACGCCGTCACCGGCACGGCCGACAGCATCGACGTGAACCTCCGCGCGGGCTGGCTCTACGCAAACGTCGGCAAGCTGCGTGACGGCGGACAGGCGACCGTCACCGTGGGGGGGCGGAGCTTCCCGGTGCGCCCCCACAGCCCCACGGAGATCGGGGTCGGGGTGAGTGGCGCGGACACGATCATCGTCGTGCGCCGGGGGCGCGTGGTCCTCGGC
>JBBSOM010000207.1:0-5649 GCA_038259715.1 Longimicrobiales bacterium | reverse complement strand
GCCATCTTCTTTCGCAGCGCCGCGGTCGAGATCACGTTCGAGGGGACTCGCTACCTCGTGGTCCCGCAGGCGGCCATCCTCACGCTCGTGCGTGAGGAGGACGAGGAGGATCCGGCTCTTCTCCCGTTCTAGAGGAGGACGGGGAGCCCGCCGGTCAGCGCCTCCTCGAGAGCGGTCGGTGAAGCTGGACCGCTATCGATCCATCATTCCCGAGTGGTCGCGCTTCATCGAGGCCTCGGAGCGCCCCGAACCCACCGTGCTGCGCGTGCGCACCGGTCGTATCTCCCCCCAGGCGCTCGCCGAGCGTCTCGAGGCGCAGGGTTATCTCCTGAGTCCCCTCGAAGGGATGCCGGCCTTTTTCCAGGTGGAGGACGGTCCCCGTCCGGTCTCCTTCACGCTCGAACATTGGCTCGGATTGATCTACGTCCAGCAGGCCTCGACCGGCGTGGCTGCACCCGCACTGGGTGCCCGACCAGGGGAGCGCGTGCTCGACCTGTGTTCGGCACCCGGCGGTAAGACCACGCACACGGCGGACCTGATGCAGGACCGCGGCACCCTGGTCGCGTCGGACGTCAGCGAGGGACGCATCCGGGGGCTGCTCGGCAACGTATACCGGCTCGGACACCCCAATGTCCTGGTGGTCGCGGGCGACGGACGGGAATTCCCCGAGCAGGCCCGATTCGACCGCGTGCTCGTCGACGCGCCGTGCTCCGGCGAGGGTACGCTCCGCCGTCGCGGCGGAAGACCTCCCGAGCAGTCGCGTTCGTTCCTCGGATACGTGACCCGCGCGCAGGAGGATCTGCTGCGCAAGGCCATCCGCGTCACGCGTCCCGGCGGCACGATCCTGTACGTGACGTGCACGTTCGCGCCCGAGGAGAACGAGGCGGTCGTCAGTCGCGTGCTCGCGGACGCCCCGGTCGAGCTCGAGCCGCTCGATCTCCCGGTGCCGCACGCGCGAGGCCTCAAGTCGTTCGAAGGCGAGGCGTTCGATCCGCGCGTCGAAGGCGCGGCACGTATATACCCGCATCACCTCGATTCGGGTGGGCTTTTTCTGGCGCGGCTGCGCAAGCTCGACGACGGTGCCCCGTCGTCGTCCGGTGCGTCGCCGTCGTCCGGTGCGTCGCCCTCATCGGGCGCCGCCGCCGACGTCTGGGCGTCGGTGCCGCGCGTCTTCCCAGGCGACGGCATGGACGACACCGAGGCGGAGCGGCTCCTGTCGGTCGGCCTTGAAGCGCTCGAGCACTTCGGCGTGGCGGAGGGTGTGTTCGACGGGCTGTCGTGGATCGCACGCGGCGGCCGGCTCTGGCTGCACGGGCTTCCCGAGTGGCCGGTAACCGGTTGGACGGCCCTGGGCGGCGGTACCGACATCGAAGGTGGGCACCGCGTCATCTCGGTGGGCTTCCGCGCCCTGGAGTTCGACACGCGTGGCCGGCCCCGGCCCACCAACGACCTGCTCCAGTGGCTCGGGGGCGCGGTGCGGACCAATGCCGTGGACGTGGACGACGCGGGGTTGGTCCGGCTGTGCGGAGGCGACCCGTTGCCGTGGCCCGACGAGTTGCCGGGACTCCAGGCGCTCCGCTGGCGCGGGTCGGTGCTCGGGCGTGGGGTCGCGACACCGGACGGGGTGCGCAGTGAGATCCCGAAGACGCGGGCCCGTGACCTGGCGGCGATCGTCGAAGGGAAGGCGGGTGGGGGGCGGTCCGTCAGGCCTTGAGGGTCTTCAGCCCATACCGGGCGAAGACCGGATCCCGGGTCACGAGCCTGACGCCCTCGATCTGCGCCTGCGCGGTCAATATCCGGTCGAAAGGGTCGCGATGGTGCGAGGGAATCCCGCGCACACCCTCCGCGTGGGTCAGGCGGATGGGGAGTTCCCCGAAGCCCGACTCAGCCACGGCATCCGCGGGGTGACGCGTTGTCGTCAAGAGTCCCAGTGAAGCCTTGGTGGCGATCTCCCATCCCGTCGCCGCGCTCACCTAGACCTGGTCGGCGTCCCGAATGGCACGCGACGCCTTGGCGCTCAGTCGAGCCCCCTCGTCCCACCAGATGAGAACGTGGGTGTCGAGAAGAAGTCTCACGATCCGTCGTCGCCCCACGCCGCCAGCACTTCAGTGGGGAGCGGAGCGTCGAAGTCCTTCCCCACCCGCCAATGCCCTCGAACTTTTTCGGGCTCCTTCAGCGCCTGGACGGCAAGCTGCTATCCTGCGACCGTCCGCTCCCGTCCAACGTCGCCACGAACCGGGCGTCGGCGGGCGCGAGGGGGAGTTTGGTGAGTTCCGCCGGCGTGAACCACCCGAGCGCCGAGTGCTCGTGTGCCTCGGGCTCGCCTTGCGCCTCGATCTCCACGAAGTGGATCACGAAAGACGCTCCCGCGTCCGACGCGCTCAGGAGTATGGCGCCCGCCGCGACGGCGCGCATGGCCAGTTCCTCCTCCAGTTCGCGATCGGCGGCTGTGAGCAGGTCCTCGCCCTCGTGGACCTTCCCGCCGGGGAATTCCCAAAGACCTCCGTGGCGCTTGTCGTCCGGGCGCCGGCCGACGAGGTAGCGGTCGCCCCGGCGGATGACCGCGGCCACCACGGGGATGAGTTCAGGCGCGTCGTTCGCGTCGTTCACTCGGCCGTCACTCGGCCCTCAGGGCTTCGATCGGGTCGATGCGCGCGGCGCGGCGCGCGGGGATCCACGTTGCCAGCGCCGCCACGGTCACCAACAGGATCGTCGCGCCTACGAACGTGAGCGGGTCGTGCGCGGTCACCCCGAAGAGCACCGCGCGCATGAGGCGTGTCAGCAGGAGCGCGCCGACCAAACCGAGCGCGATGCCGGCCGCGACGACGCGCGCTCCTTGTCGGAAGACCATGGCGCGAATCTCGGCGCGACTGGCCCCAAGCGCGGCCCTCACCCCGATCTCCCGCGTGCGCTGACCGACCACGTAGGAGATGACGCCAAAGAGGCCGATCGCGCCCAGGAAGAGCGCGACGCCCGCGGCGATGCCGAGGAGGATCATCGTCAACGACGTCTGCGCGATCGAGCGGGACATGATCTCGTCCATCGAGCGCACCGAGGTGATCGGCACGTCCGGGCCGACCCGACGCACGATGTCACGGATGGCCACGATCGGCGCCTCGCCGCGTCCGTCGCCACGCACGACCAGGGACATCTGGTCCAGGCGTGGATACCCCCAGTCGCCGACCACCATGGGGAAGTACGCGGTGGGTCGTACCTCCTCGCGGAGCCCGAATTCGTGAGCGTCTCCGACCACCCCGACCACGTAAGCGAAGGTGTTGCCCTCGTCCCACTTGAGACCCTTGCCGAGGGCGGAGCCGCCGAGGTAGGCGTCCTCGAAGGCCTTGTTCACGAGGATTGCGGGCACGCCGCTCTCCCAATCGGAGTGCGTCAGCGCCCGCCCGCTCAGGAGCGGCTGACGCAGGGTCTCCAGGTACTTGCCACCCACGACCTTGTACATCCCGACCGGAGGCAACGCACCCTCTTCGCGGGCTTCGCCTTCGATGTAGAAAGAGCCGCCGTTGGAGCCACCGTCCCCCATCGGTGCGCGGCTCGTGAGACCGACGGAGGCGACGCCGGGGAGCGCGGCGACCTCATCCGCCACGCGCTGGTAGAAGACCGCGCTCTCCGATCTGTGGTCCGACGTGCTTTCGCCCAGGCTCATCCCGACCGTGACGACGCCGTGGGGGTCGAAGCCGGGGTCCACGCCGCGGAGACGATCGAAGCTCCGGAGCATCAACCCCGAGCCCACGAGAAGGACGAGGGCCAGCGCGAGCTGGGATGTCACGAGTACGGCTCGCGTGCGGTGGCGCTCTCGGCTGCCCGTGGATGCGCGTCCGCCGTCGCGGAGGATCCGCGCGATCGCACCCGCCCGGTAGCGGAGGAGCGGAAACGCTCCCAGGAGCAGGCTGACGCCGACGGACAGGAGGGCCGCGAAAGCGAGCGATTCGGCGTCGATCGAGATCTGCATCAGACGGGGCAGGTCGGCCGGCCCACGTCCGACCAGGAGTGAGACGCCACCCCACGCCACCAGCAATCCGCCCACTCCGCCCGCCGCGCCGAGGAGGGTCGCCTCAGCCAGGAAGCCCGTCGCGATCCGCCCGGCGCCAGCACCCATCGCGGCGCGCACCGCCAGCTCCTTCTGACGGGATTCGGCCCGCACGAGAAAGAGGTTGGCGACGTTGGCGCACGCGATGAGCAGCACGAACGACACCGTGCCCGATACGACCCAGAGCGCGGACGCCACATCGCTTCCCACCACGTGGTCCTGGTAGCGCTGGACGGTCACGGACCAGCCCGCCTGATCGAGGAAACCCTTGTCCAGGTCGGGGAAGAAGTCATAGAGCCGTGCCTGAAGCTCGTCGGTCCGGTGTTGTGCCTGCTCCAGCGTGACGCCGGGTCGGAGCCGTGCGATCGCTTCCGTTCCGAACGCGCCGAACGTCCCGTTGGGGTCGATGGTCAGAGGGATGAATGCCACGGCATCCGTCTCCGGAAAAGCGAACCCTTCCGGCATGACGCCCACGACTTCGGTCGCGACTCCGTCGAGCTCGACGGCGCGCCCAAGCACCCTCGGATCCGAGCCAAAACGCGTCTTCCACGTGCCGTGGGTCAGGATTGCGACCGGGGGCGCTCCTTCTTTGGCGTCAGCCTTCCCGAACGGGCGTCCGAGCGCGGGCGTCACCCGCAACACAGCGAAGATGTTTGGCGTCACCGCGGTCAGTTGCACGCGTTCGGGGCTGCTCCCTCCGACCAGGTTGTGCTGCGCTCCGGTGAACGCGGCGAACGACTCGAAGTAGTCCGCCTCGGCCCTGTAGAAGTTGATCGTCCCCGGGGAGTTGTTCAGGGTGGGGAGGTTCAACGCGGGCGCGTGATGCGCGACCGAGACGATCCGGTCCGCGTCCGGGTACGGCAGCGGCCGGAGCAGGATGCCGTTGACGACGGTGAAGATCGCCACCGTGGCTCCTATCCCCAGCGCGAGCGTCAGCGTCGCCGTGAGGGTGAATCCCGGACGGCGCACGAGGGCGCGCGCGGCCAACCGAAGGTCGTTCATCCACGTCATGGGCCACTCCCTGGCTTGGCCGGCTTCACTGCCACTGTGCCGGCCGACGGCACCGTCGTCACCAGCAGGACGCAAGCCACCGCGGCCGCCGCCGCTCCGAACGCGAAGGGGGCCGCCGGCCCGAAGCCCGCCCACGGCCCGAAGCCCTCCCAGAGCACGCCCGCCAACAGCGAAGCCGGGAGGCTCATGAGGCCCACCACCGCGTGCCACGTTCCGAAGGCCGTGCCGCGCACCTCGGGTCCCACAAGGTCGGCCACAAGCGCTTTGGAGGCCCCCGAGACCAGCCCCTGGTAGACGCCGTAGACCACGAAGAGCCCAATCACCTGACCGGTGGTGCGCGCGAGGGCGAAGCCGAGATAGACACCCGCGTACACCACCCACCCGCCGAGCACGACCCATTTTCGCGGAACGCGGTCGGCCAGCGAGCCGGCCGGCGCGGACACGGCAGCGTAGACGACGTTGAAGGCCAGGAGCATCCAGAGGAGCCCCATCACGCCGAGGCCCCGCTCCTGCGCCCGCAGGATCAGGAACGCATCCGACGAGTTGCCGAGCGTGAAGACCGCGGACGCGATGACGAAGCCCCCGTATCCCTT
>JBBSOM010000206.1:0-5652 GCA_038259715.1 Longimicrobiales bacterium | reverse complement strand
TCACAGTCCAGGGCGATGGCGGGGGTCTTCGTGTTGTACGTCTCGAAGATCTCCATCGCGCCCCAGCCGGTGTTGAGCGCACCGGCGAAGCTCGCGAACGCGCCCCCCGCACCCGTCAGTTCCGCCGCGACCACGGACTCGGGCGTGCGCCCGCCTCCCATCGACCAACGGAGCTTGGGGCGGGACGAGATGATCCCCGCGGCGCCTCCTGCCTCCAGGCGTACGCCGAGGTCTCCACCGCCGAGCGCGGGGTAGTATCCGGTGCCGCGCAGTCCGGCGCTTGCGCCGTCCGTGCCTTGTCCGGGCCGCACCGCCGACCACGCCTGCTGCGTCTCCACCATGACCGTGTCCATGCGCGCCTTGGACGCGGCCGTCGCGTTCATCGCCCAGTCGTCCTGGGGCCGGCACGTCGGGAGGCCCGCCGAGATCATGACGAGCTTCCCCTTCGCGCTCGGCAGCCACTTCACGAATTCCGTGCTGTCCCGGAACGTCGGCAGGATGACCGCCTCCACTTCGACCGCCTTCCCGCCCGTGCCCGGGCTGTACCCGACCATCTGGCCCTGCAACGTGCGTCGCCTTGGCGACACCAGGTCGATGTGCGAGTGGCCCCGCTCCCAGCCGCGCCACGTGCCGTACTGCTCTTCGCGCGCGTCGATGCCCCACGACTTGTAGAGCGCGACTACCCAGTCCTGGGCGCGCTTCAGGTCCGGCGTGCCCATGAGGCGGGGGCCGATCGAATCGAAAAGCTCGTGGGCGCTGAGCTCCAGCCGCGAACTGTCCATGCCCGCGGCATAGATCTGGCGGATGGTGGCGTCCTGCGTCGGAAAGGTCTGCGCGCCGAGCGGCGCCGACAGGGCAGCCAGCAGCGCGGCGGCCGCGAGACTCGGGGATCGGAAGTTCATGACGCGTTCGGTCCTGCGAAGGGAGACAGCGAGTGAAGGGTGAAACCGAGTTGTAGTGCGCCAGCCGGCGCCATGTTTGGACGCTGGAGGAGGTTGTGGAACGTCTGAAGGTTAGGGAGCGGTCAGATCATGCGCTCTAGCGCTTCGTAGGAGAACGCCACGTCCGCATCACCGCAAATCCGGATGTGGTCTTCCGGGGGATTGGCAAGATCGTGAAGCAACTTCGGAGATTGGCCGGGTGTGACGTGGTGGATGTTCCCGTGACATGCGTCACCACCGTCAACGGGGTCGGCAACGTACTTCGGCGCGGGATCAATGCCATGCTGTCCTGCCGCGTCAACCAATTCATGAAACCGGAATCGCCAGTACAAGGCCACCGGCCCACCCACCAGTTCACGGTAGAACGCCCTTATGTGCTGGCAAATGCAACCATCTGCGACATCGTCCCCGCAGGCGCACTCGACTTCGAATACGGATATCCCCCGTCTCCCGTCGGGCGTGCCAATAACCTCACCAGAGCTTCGCTTGAAAGCGACGTTCGAGAAACGCCGCCTACCGAAATCCCAGCAATCACGTGGCTTGAGGACCCTGACGAGTTCCATGCTCCCCCGGTAGCTAAGCGCTCCAGTCTGTCCAAAACTTGCTCTGTGGACGCGCCCTCGACTGGAGGTTCGATGTACTCGTAGTCAAAGCCCAGACCGCGCTCAACAAACATGGTAAGGTGGCTTCCCGGCTCGACGACAATCTCCACGGTGTCTTCGCCAGCGTGGAAGGCCACGGCCACAGAACCATCACCCCCACGAAAGGCGTCAGATTCGATGTTAAACAGCCCACCATAGCCCACGATCCGCCAGGCCACCCTTGCTACGTCATCAGGAATGCCTTCGCGCTGGTACTGCAACAGCTTGGATCTGGCGCGGTTGCCAACAGACGACGACCCACCAACGAATATATACTCTGACTTCATGACATTACCGGCCTAACTCTTCCGTTGTTTGGCTGGCTGCTTCCCATTAAAAACACCCTTGGCCATGGCGGCGTCCACGTCCGAAGTGGTCAGCATCTTGCGGTCGACCGCCTTCTCGAACTTCGATACCAGGTCCCCGGTCTTCTGATGAAGTGTTTTTACAAGCGTATAGGACATGTTTATGGTTGCCATGGGCTGATTGTTCAGCTTCAGAACAAGAATAACGTCGGCATTGGACACGCCGATCTGAAAACCGTTTGAGTAGAGATGGGGAACGTCCGGTGTGTCCACGGATTCGATGGTCGCGACTGGACCCGTTTTGGCTTCGGCCACAAGGTTACGCCCCAATTGAAGTGTCAGATCCCATATGGCGACACCGTAACATACCCAACCTCACGTCGCTAGGTTCTCCACCGCCGCCGGTGCTCGTTCCGTAGGTCCAGCAATCGCACCTCAAACTGTACCAATGCCTGGCCACCTCGCTTCCGCCAAGGGCCCCTACCGAATGCCCGCCGCCGTGTTGGGCTCCGGCTCCTGCCAGAGCAGCGCCGGCAGCTTGCGCTGGCGCGGGTAGATCTCGTCGAGCGTGTCGCCCTCGTAGAGGCGGCCGTTCTTCATGACCCAGCGGATCGTGTTCGTGTTGTGGATGTCGTCGAGGGGGTTCGCGTCGAGCACCAGGAGGTCTGCCATCTTCCCGGGCTCGAGCGAGCCGACATCCTTGTCCATGCCGATGGCCCACGCACCTGACATCGTCGCGGAGCGCAGCACCTGCATGTTGGTCATGCCGCCCGTGGCCATCATCCAGATTTCCCAATGCATGCCCAGGCCCTGGAGTTGGCCGTGGCTTCCGACGCCCACGCGGCCGCCGGCATCCACCACGTCCTTGGCGAACTTGGCGTGCATCGGGAAGACCTGCTCCTCGTCCATGAACCACCCGCCCGGTCCGGGTGAGCCGCCCGCCCCCGATCCGCGCCGGCGTGTCTTGGCGTCGATCTCCTTGTGCGGCGTGAAGCGCCGCAGCTTCGCGTCGTCGTGCACGCCCCCCTTCGTGTACCAGTAGTTCTCCCCGAAGGGCCCACCGTACGAAACGATGAGCGTGGGCGAGTTCACGGTCTCGGACCGCGCCAGGAACTGGACGGCATCATTGAACTTGGGCTCGATCGGCAGCGAGTGCTCGACGCCGGCGTAGCCGTCCATGATGTGCGTCATCTCGAGCTTGTAGTCGAGCCCACCTTCGGTGGTGGGGGAGAGGCCCAGCTCGCGCGCCGCCATGATGATCCACTGCCTCTGCTCGCGGTTGCCGGACATGTACATCTTGAGCGTCTTCGTGTCGTAGTACTTCGCGTAGCGTTCGAGCACGTGGCGGGCGTCGTCCAGGCTCGAGATCATCTCACTCGAGAACACGCCTGGGCCCGTCGAGTAGATACGCGGCCCGACCATCTCGCCGCTGGAAACCTTGTCCTCGTACGTCAGCACGTCGGTCGTCGAGGTCTGCGGGTCGCGGGTGGTCGTCGTCCCGTACGCCAGTTCGGTCAGGTACTGCCACACCTGCGAGCTGTGCACCTCGGGGATCAGCCACTGGGGGTGGTAGTGGGTGTCGACGAAGCCGGGCATGATGGTCTTGCCGGTGACGTCGATCTCCTTGGCTCCGGATGGAATCGCCACCGAACCCCGGGCGCCCACCGCTTTGATGCGGTCGTTCTCGATGACGATGTCGCCGTTGGGGATGACCTCGTCCCCGTTCATCGTCACGATGCGCGCGCCCCGCAGCACGGCGACCCCGCTCGGAATGTCCCGCTGGACGGTGATGGCGATGTCGTGCGCCACCGCGTCGTAATGCGCCGGCTCCTTCTTGTCGCCCTCGCCGCCCGACGCCGGGGCGGCCGCCTGGACACTGTCCTCGAAGGCCTTGGCCCGGTCCAGGTCGTACACGAAGTGCGTGGGACCGATCGACCAGTGGGCGGTCCGTCCGTCGGCGCTCCACGCCGGGAACTCGCCGCCGACGACCGAGAGCTTCTTCGCCGGGAATGCCGCATCGTCCGGTTTCGCCAGGGAGATGGTCAGCGTGTCGCCACCGAATGTCGGCACCGTGACCACGTAGAGTTCGTGCTCCATGAGCACCAGCGCCTGGTCGCCCTTGGGCGCCATCAGGATCTCGTCCGGGGTCTGCGGCCGCGGGTTCCCGGGCAGCGACTTGCCCGTGACCTTCACGACCGAGCGCTGGTCCGTGCCGTCCCACCGGAAAGAGACGAGGCCGTCGCGGCCCGAGGACGCGAAGATCCGGTCGGGATCGTCCGTGAAGTGGGGGTTCGCCAGCCCGCCGGTCGGAGCGATGACGTGCGTCTCGCCTCCGGTCGCGGCGACCCAGACGAAGCGCGTGCCGAGTCCTCCGTTGAAGCCGAGGATGGCTTCGCGGACGTCGCGGGCCGCGGCGCGCACGGCCACCACGCGGGCGCCGTCGGGCGACCATGCGAGTTCGCGGTAGAGCGCACCCTCCGGGGTGAGCTTCACCGGCGCCGAGCCACCGTCGACCGCGACCTTCCAGATGAAGCCGGCTTCCTGGTCGGTCCAACTCACGTAGGCCAGCGTGCGCCCGTCCGGCGACCAGGAGGGCTGTGCCTCGACGACGCCTTCACCGGTGGTCGTCAGGCGGCGTGGCGCGCCACCCGGATACTCCATCACGTACAGCTTGTCCATCGACACGAAGGCCATGCGCGCGCCATCGGGCGACGGAACCGCGTCGCGGATCTGGTGCGCCGTGAACGTCGCCTGGGCGTCGATCGGGTACTCGAAGCGGGACAGAGGCCCCAGCTCGACGGACACATCGGCGGTGAAGGGGACCTTCACGGCCGCGGAGCCGTCCACCGGAATCTTCCAGAACTCGCCGCCGTACGACGCCACCAGGTCTTTGCCGTCCGGCGTGAAGCTCATGCCCGGGAGCACGTCCAGCGATGCGAGCGACTCCTGGTCATCTCGCTGGACCGGATACGCCAGCCAGCTTTCCGCGCCCGTGTCCTGGTTGCGCAGCAGCAGTCCGGTCTTCGCGTCGAGGCGCGTGCCGTAGACCATCCACTTCCCGTCCGGCGACAGCGTGGGCCGGAAGGCGGAGCCGATGCGGTCGGTCATCACCGTGCGTTTGCCCGTCTCCCGGTCGTACACCGCGATCTCGTACTGCGGGAAGATCGCGTTGTACTCCCACGCGCCCGTGCGCTCCGCGAACCAGATGTAGCGGGGGTCACTGCCGAAGGCCGCACCGATCGTCTTGAGCGTTTCCGGCTCCTTGATGAGCTGCGCGCCGCCCCCGCCGTTCCTGTGGAAGAGCCAGAGCTGTGGAATCCGGGTGCCCTTTGCGGCCACGACGTACTCCCCGTCCGGCGTCCACTCGGGCGAGACGTAGTCGAAGTCCTTCCCCGTCGTCACCTGGGTCGTGTCCGCGCCGTCCAGCGACATGATCCAGAGATTGTTGCCGCCGTCGCGGTCGGACACGAACACCACGGACTTGCCGTCGGGGCTGAAGCGCGGCTCCGCGTCGTACGCCATGCCGTGCGTCAGGCGCGTGGCCGTCCCGCCGGACATGGGCAACGTGTACAGATCGCCCAGGAGATCGAACACGAGCGTCTCGCCGTCGGGCGAGACGTCGAGCGACATCCAGGTGCCCTTGTCGGTCGTGAACGCGATGGTGCGCCCGGGCTGGAGCGGCAGACCTTTGGCCTTGCCGGTTGAGTCCTTCGCGGTTGACTTGTCCTGCTGTGCCTTCGCAGCGGGTGCGAGGACGGCTCCCGC
>JBBSOM010000205.1:0-5696 GCA_038259715.1 Longimicrobiales bacterium | reverse complement strand
GTCGATGAAGAGATCCTCGCCCGGGGCTCCGTTCCAGCGCACGATCGCATCGTAGTAGGACGTGGCCGACGTGCCCACGTCCGTGACGTTGTGCTGGAAGGACTCGTCGCCCACCACACCCTTATACGAGATCGACTCCTGCAGTGACCACGCGCCGGTCGACCCCCACGAGAGGTGTTGCTCGAGCGTTCCGTTTCCGGAGCCGATCGGCGTGACCATGACCAGGTCCACCTTGCCGACCTGTCCGAACCGAAGGGCCTCGGGCGGAGTGCCACCGTCGTCTCCACACGCGGCCGGCATGCAGAGCGCGGCCAGGATCGCTATGTGCAATACCCGCCGGCGGGCGCCCTCCGCTCCCGCGCGGATGCGGGCTTGCGCCGAGCGCTCGCGCCGGACACTCTGCCGCGTATGAATCATCGTGAGAGACTCAAGGAACTCCTCGTGGAACGGTCCGTGCGGGTCGGCGAGTTTACACTCGCCAGTGGCGCGCGTTCGGACTACTACGTCGATGCTCGCCGGACCACGATGTCCGCCGAAGGCCAGGCTCTCGTCGGCCTCGTCACGTGGGAACTGGTAACCGGCAGCGACCTGGACATCACCCACGTGGGTGGACTGACCATGGGAGCAGACCCCGTCTCCTATGCCCTTGCCCACAGAAGCTGGCTCGAGGGGCGACCTATCGACGCCTTCTCCGTACGTAAGAAAGCGAAGGAACACGGCACAGGCCAGCGTATCGAGGGAGGCCTCCCGGAAGGAGCGCGCTGCCTGATCGTAGAAGATGCGGTCACGTCCGGGGGGAGTGCGATCGAGGCCGCGCGCGCCGTGCGTGAATTCGGGGCTACGGTCGCGGGCATCCTGACGCTCATCGACAGACAGGAGGGCGGGACCGAAAAGATCGCCGCTGAGGGACTCCGGCTCCTCTCGCTTTTCTCGGGTCCCGAACTCCTCGCGGCAGCTCGTGCGAACGCCTGAGGTGGCCCAGGTCCTGGTTGTGGCAGGGCGACGGCCGTCTTCGGTCGATCGTCCTTCTCCAAGCGCGTCGTGCCAGGGCTGTGGATTCCGGTCCGGTCAGTCGAGCAGCCGGAGCGGCATCACCAGGCAGAGGTAGTCCATCACACTCCCGTTCTCGCCGATCGGCTCGACGGTCGCGGCACGTTCGGGCGCTTTGAACGCGAGCCTCACGTCGTCGCTGGGCATGTAGCGCAGCACCTCGAGCAGGTAATTGGCGTTGAAGCCTATCTCGATCTCCTCGCCCGAATACCCGATCTCCAACTCGTCATGACCCTCGCCGAGATCGGGCGTCAGTACGTTGAGATGCATGCGGTCCGTTTCGAAGTGCATCCGGATTCTGTGTGTCTGGTCGGACGCCACCACCGCCATCCTCCGCACCGCCGACTCGAGCGCCTTCTTGGGCACCGTCGCGATCTTGTCGTTGTCGCGCGGGATCACCTGCTCATAGTTGGGATACGTCCCCTCGATCAGGCGCGTGAAGACCTCGGTGGTCTCCGCGCGGAAGCCGAGGTGGTTTCCGCTACGCGCCACGTGGAGGTCATCTTCGGAGCGGAAGAGGCGCTGCACGTGCTGCAGCGCCGCCGGCGGTACGATGAAGTCGGCCGACGAGGCTCCGGACGTCTCCGTGGAGATCCCCATCCGCGCCAGACGATGACCGTTGGTCGCAACCATACGCATGGCTCCGTCGCGCAACTCCCAGAGCACCCCGTTCAGGATCGGACGGCTCTCCTCGGTGGACACGGCGAAGGAAGTGTGGTGGATCAAGCTGTGCAGCGCGCTCCCCTTCACGCTCCACGCGCCTTCGAAGTCGATCTCGGCAAGCGAGGGAAACTCCTCAGCCGGTAGACCGTTGAACTTGAAGTGGCTGTGACCGCACTTGAGTTCGATCTGGTCGCCACGCGTCGTCACTTCGACCGGTTGATCCGGCAGCTCGCGCGTGATCTCCTGGAGCTTCTTGCCCGGTGCGGTAAGGCTTCCGGCCTCCTTCACGTCCGCCGGCGCCTTCACACGTACGGCGACGTCGAGGTCGGTTCCACTCATCCAGACGCCGTTGTCCTTGGCCTCGAACAAGATGTTCGATAGCACCGGAAGTGTCGTCTTGGACGGAATGCTGGCCGACACGGCAGCAAGGCCGTTGTGGAGATTCTGCCTGGTGATGGTGAAGTTCATGGTCCCGAAAGCTCCTGACCCGTTATTTCGACCGATGGCGCGGTCGGTTTTCCACGATGGCTAGAACCTATCTTCCTATAGGTTAGAAAAATATAGTAGTAGTAGAGGGTGTGGATCTGTGGAAGCAGGACCTCGGGGGGCGTTCGCTTCCTTAGCGCGGCTTGCGTTCCGGCGCCACAGGGGCTCTGTGGAAGATCCGTCGACAACCGTACGGATCTCCACGCCGGAGATGCAGCAGGTCGGCGAGCCGTGGAAAAAGGCGGCGTTCTCCCCATCCTTTCCACGCTTTTCCTCAGTCCCTCGGAGAGCCCATGCGGACCTCTTCACGCGCGTCTTCGACCTGCTTCCGGAAGTCGGCGTCGCGTTCCATATCCTCCTCGACCTTGCGGATCGAATGGATGACCGTCGAGTGGTCCCGTCCGCCGAACATCTGGCCGATTCGTACGAGTGAGGTTCCAAGCGTTTCCTTGATCAGGAACATGGCAACCTGTCTCGGCACCGTGAGATCCTTCGTCCGGCGCTTCGACGAGAGAGCTTCGGGCCTCACCCTCCAGCGCCGAGCCACCAGTTCCTGGATCCGTTCCGGAGACAGCACAGGGCCCTCTTCACGCTGACGGCTGATCACGCCCTTGAGCGCCGTGCGGGCGAGGTCGATCGTGATCTCCCGGTGTGTCAGAGAGGAATAGGCCAGCAGCTTGATGACCGCGCCCTCGAGCTCACGGACCGAGGCGGTACACGAATGTGCGATGAATTCGATGACCTGAGGGTCGAGGGTGAGGCCGTCGTCCGAGGCCTTCTTGCGCAGAATAGCCATCCGCGTCTCGTAGTCCGGGGCGGTGATGTCCACCACCAGACCCCACTCGAAGCGTGAGATCAACCGGTCCTCGAGGCCGAGGAGTTTCTTGGGAGGGCGATCGCTCGTGAGAACGATCTGCTTCTGGGCGTCGTAGAGTGCGTTGAACGTGTGGAAGAACTCCTCCTGTGTCCGCTCCTTGCCTTCCAGGAAGTGGATGTCGTCCACCAGGAGCAGATCCATCTGGCGGTAGCGGCGCCGGAATGCGGCCATCGAGCCTTCCTGAATGGACGCGACGAGTTCGTTGGTGAAGTGCTCGGAGGACACGTACGCGACCCGACAGGTGGCATCGTCGGAAACCAGCCGATGACCGATCGCGTGCATCAGATGTGTCTTGCCGAGACCCACCCCGCCGTAGAGGAAGAGAGGGTTGTACACCTTGGCGGGCTTCTCGGCGACGGCCCGGCAGGCGGCCACGGCGAGCTGGTTGTTCGTACCCACGACGCAACGCTCGAACGTATAACGCTCATTGAGGTTGGGGCGCGCTGCGAGAGGCCGATTGGGCGTGGAACCCGGTCGGCGGGCAGAAGCCGTACCATCCCCGTCCAGTTCCAGGGAAGGAAGGGGAATCGGCGAGGTCTCGGTGGTGCACGTGACGGACACCGCGAGAGGCCGGCCGAGCATCCGTTGCCCCGCGGCGGCGAGGAGGGGTCCATACTTGTTCTCGATCCAGTCGACATGGAAGCGGCTCGGCGCTTCGACGATCAACTCGTCACCGGAGAACCCGACGGCCTTGGTGCCCGCCAGCCAGGTACGGTAGCCCTGCTCCGGGACTGCGGCGCGTACGGCGTCCCGAATGCCGGTCCAGAGCTCCTGCGCCGTCAGTTCCATTTGCTCTCCGGCGACTCTTCCCTCGCCAGCGAGGAAGAGGTGGCGGCCGGCGTCGGATGAGAGAACTTGGCCTGCATCCGTGGAAGATGAACGGTGTGGGTCATAGGTCGGATCGGAGTCCGCACCCTGAAAGGGGGGTCGAAGCTAGAAACGCGATGTGGAAAAGTCAATTCAGGCCTGTAGTCTCTTGGACTTTGCGGCCTTTCCACATCGGAGTGAGGCCTGGCGTTGACGCTGTTCGGGGCCGGTCGCTATCTTACCAAGCTCGTTTAGAAACGAAGATCTTCCATGTATTGGGCAATACGAAATGAAGCCGACCTACAAGCCGCGGAACCGCAAGCGAGTCAACAAGCACGGGTTCCGTGCGAGGATGAAGACCCGAGGCGGACGTGCGGCATTGTCGCGTCGACGCCGGAAAGGTCGTGCGCGCCTCGTCGTGAAGGTGGGCGGCAAGTAGACCCGCGCGGGTCGGACGCCGGAGCGCCTGGGTCGGCTGAAGGCCTGCCCGCTGCGGCGCGAATCCGGCACACGAAGGAGATCCGCGCACTCCTGGAGCGGGGGAAGCGCAAGAGGACGCCGCATGTGGAGGTCTTCTTGGCGCCTTCCCCCGCTTTGTTTTGTCGTCTCGGTGTCATCGTGCCGAAGCACCGTCACCGGATCGTGGAGCGAAACAAGCTCAAGCGGCGGCTACGTGAGATCGGACGGCGCCGAGTCCTTCCCCGGCTGGCGGCGAAGGGGTTCGTCCTGGACGTGCTCGTTCGCGCCCGTCCACGGGCCTACGAAGCGGATTTTGACGTGCTGGCACAGGAGGTGATGGAAGCAGTGGAGGCTGCGTGTTCGGCCGGGCTTTGATCGGTCTGATCCGGGTGTATCAACTCGTGGTGTCCCCGTGGATTCCGGCGGCCTGTCGGTTCACGCCCACGTGCTCCACCTATGCCCGCGAAGCGATCGAGCGCTATGGCGCTCGCCGGGGTGGATGGTTTGCCTTGCGAAGGTTGGCGCGCTGTCATCCATGGGGTGGGCACGGATACGACCCCGTACCCCTGCCTACGCATGAGGAGCTCGGCCATGGCCCGCCCATGACCACCGAAATGATCCCGAACGAGCAGACTGCGACGAGCGGCCACGGCCGCCCTACGTCGAGTGACATATGAAGACTGAAGTCCGCTTTCTCCTGGCCATCGGCCTGATGCTGGTCGTCCTTATCGGGACGAACCTTCTCTTCCCGCCCGCCAAGCCCGACACGGCTGCGGTGAGCGACTCGACCGCGGTGGAGCGACCGACGGAGTCCCCGGACGCCGCGCGCGATCCGGTCCTGCCTCCGTCGGTGACCGGGCAGGCCGATACCGCCGTTTCCGGCGCCGTTGTGCCATCGGCCCCGGACGTCGAGGAGATGATGGTGGCTGTCGAGAGCCCGCTGTATCGCTACTCGTTCTCGAACATCGGCGCGCGCATCACCTCGGCGGAGATGCTCGAGTTCCAGCGGCTGGACAAAGAAGGCGCGGAAGGCGTCGTCGACCTCGTGCCGGATTCAGCCGCGGGCTATCTCGGCCAACGGCTATTGGTAGGCAACGACACGATCAATCTGGCGCGCGTGCCCTTCGAGGTCGAGCCGGCCGGCGGGCTGAAACTGTCCGAGGACTCCCCGGAGCAGACGCTGCGGTTCGTCTATCAGCATCCTACATCACCATTCCGTTTCGAAGTCTCGTACACGTTCCGGCCGAACTCGTATCAGGTGATCGCCCACGGACGGATCACGGGCGTCAGCCGCGCGTTGTTGATCACGGATCTCGGCGAAGGCCTGGCCTTTTCGGAAGCGGATTCGACGGGT
>JBBSOM010000204.1:0-5698 GCA_038259715.1 Longimicrobiales bacterium | reverse complement strand
GTACGTATTCGGCCTGCGTCACGCGCTCACCCGGAAGATTGAATGCTTTCCCCGCGGCGTCGGCGGTCGTCGCGGCTCCTATCGCGGCCCGGGTCACATCGGTGGCATGCACCCACTGCATGGTCCGGCTGCCGTCGCCCGGGAGGAGGATCGGCCGGCCGGCCAGAAGCCGATCCCAGAAGAATGCCTCGCGCTCGAACGGGTTGTACGCACCATACACGAAGGCGGGTCGTAGCGTGGAGACCCGTAGCCTGCTTTCCTCACCGAGGCGGAAGAGCGCTCGTTCGCTCTCCGCCTTCTGTGCGCCGTATACGTTGGGGTCGGATGCCGACACCAGACCGGCCTCTTCATCGAACGGGCCTCCTGGCGGATAGACCGCTACGCTCGAGGTGAACACGTAGCGTTCAGGACTGCTGTCCACTGCCCGCGCCACGGCTACGACTTGTTCCGCGGTGGTTCCCCGCGCCCAGTCGTAGACGTTGTCGAAAACCCGATCGAAGGCCCGGCCGGCGAGTGCGCTCCGGACCGCCTCCGCGTCATTCCGGTCCGCGTGGAGCTCGGCCACGCGGTCGCCAAAGGGCGTGCCTTGTCTTCGATGCAGGATCGTAACTTCGTCACCCATCGAGAGGAGCGCTTCCACCAAGGGCCGCCCGATGAGGCTCGTGCCGCCGACCACCAGCGCTTGTGCCATATGTCTTGCCTCGATTGGGTCGGGCTACGTGCCGGATGGCGATCGTGCGGTCCCCCCCGCGTCACACCGGTGCAGCGGGAGCGCAGGGAAGCATGGTAGGCTTCGGTGGGAAGAGGGGCAATCGGCGAGGACCCCTGCCGCGCAGAAAGCGAGAACTAGCGCTCCCCCACGTCCTGCGCGCAGCGGAAACCGAGGTCATCCAGCCGCGTGGAAGCATCGGCATGGTAGCGCATCGTCGCTTTCAGCCGACCCGCGTACTCGTCCCACCCACCGCCACGGCCCCTCCGGCCCGTTCCCGAAGAGGGACCGACCGGGTTCCGCACCTCACCGCCGGCGAAGTTCTCGTCGTACCGGTCGGCCACCCACTCGGAAGCGTTGCCGCCCATGTCGTGCACACCGAACGGACTCGTGTCGCCCTCGGACGTACCTGCGGGCGCGAGGCCTCCGCGATACGCGCTCGCGGCTGTGCGGCCGAACCGCACGCGCGCCGAGTCGGGCGGATCGTCGCCCCACGGATAGATGCGCTCGTCCGTTCCGCGCGCGGCCATCTCCCATTCCGCGTCGGTCGGCAAGCGGCGACCGGCCCAGCGACAGTAGGCCTCGGCGTCGTGCCAGTCGACGCCGACGACAGGGAGATCGCCCACGCTGTCCGATCTCGCGTCCTCCCATCCTTCCGGCTCCCCCACGGAGCCTGTCGCTCCCAGGAACTTCGCGTACTGCGCTGTCGTGACCTCGTGACGGTCGATCCGGAATGCGCTCAGGAACACCTGGCGACGTGGCGATTCCTCGTCATCGCCCATCGTGAAACTACCGCCGGGAACGAGGACGGCAGGCATGCCGTCGCGGCCGGTGATCTGCGTCCGCGGTCCTCGATTGGAGGCGTACAGCCCGACCCCTGCGGCGATGACGGCCGCAGGCAGGATGACGGCCGTCACCCTCTTGACACGGGCACGACGTCGCCTGAGCGCGATGCGATGCACGACATCGGCGACCGACGCCGTGACGTTGCCTTCCGGCTGGAAGAGGGTCACCGCCTTGAGATAGGGCGGGACCTGGGCGAGCGGCGTCTCGTGGATCACCACAGGCAGCAGGCGCCCGCCGGGCGTGGACCAGGTCTCTTCAGCGATGGACAGCTCGTTCAGCGTGTAGCTGCCGGCATCGATCGCGTGGGGGCTCAGCAGGAAGACGAGCAGGTCCGCACGCTCGATGGCCTGGCGGATGCGCGCGTCGAAGCTCTCGCCGGGCGGCAGGTCCGTGCGATCGAAGAAAACGGTCAGACCCTGGTCGCGGAGCGCGAGGCAGATCGATTCCGCGATCGCACGATCCTCGGACGCGTGGCTCAGGAAGATCCTCATCGGAGTGATCTGGCGGTCGATCGCGCCGTCCGCAATGAGCCCGCGGGTTCGTGGGCCTCCGGGCGGCGGCAGTGTCGAACGGAATTCGTCCGGCCAGACGACCATTGCGGTGTGCGCTCCGGGCGTTTCTCTTGTCGTTGCGTCAGCGAACGCGCGGCCCCCCCGTACGGCGTGACAGCCTGTCTTTTCCCTCTCCCCTCACCACGGAGCCGTACGATGGCCGATCTCTCCACCTTTTGCGTAGCCCCATTCAGCCAGGGTGCGAATCTGCGCCGGACGTACGAATTCAACAAAGAACTGCACGGCGGCATCTGCTTCGCCCTGATGTGTCAGTGGGTGAAGCGCCTGAAGTCGGCTCCCGACGAAGTTGCCGGCGACCGCATGGACGCTATGGACAAGGCCTTCCGGCTCGCGGGAGGAAGGCAGCGGATCTACACAGACTTCTTCTCGAAAACGAAGATGAACACGTGGCAGGACGTGGCGAACATGATGACGCAGCAGGGGCGTCTGTTCGGCATCAGTTTCGCCTACGAGGCCAAGCGCACGAAGGATCAGTTCAAGACGCTGCTCTCCGACCAGGGCCAGACGAACAAGTTCTTCTACCTGAGTATCAAGTTTCTCACCGGGGGTGGACACGCCATCGGTTTCTATACCAGCAATCCGATCAAGTGCTTCGATCCCAATTTCGGAGAGCACGAGATCCGTACCGGCAAGCGGAGCTCGTTCCTCACCGCCCTCTGGAGCAAGTACGCCCCCCTGAACGGCGGCATCAACAATGCGTACGTGTACGAGATGACGTCACAGGAGAGCTTGTTCGCGATGTGGGAGCAGAAGACGAAGACGCTCTGACCCGGACCTCTTCGGCGTACGAGCGAGGCGTGCCCCGCTTCAGCGCGGCGCTTCGGGAAGCTTCGTTATCAGCGTGGGCGCCCGCCGCGCCTTGGTCGCCTGTTCGAACGCGTATGCCCAACCCACCAGCTGTGGCTCCGTCCACATGTCGCCGATGAAGGCGACGTTGAAGGGCATCCCGTCCGCGTAGTAGTCCGCCGGCAGCGTGATCACAGGCAGGCCGATGTCGTTGATGATGTTGCTCGGGATTTCCGGGTGGTTGTTGGGGCTGTAGTCCGGCCGTGAGGGATCCTCCACCAGCGGCCGGATCGGCCCCGCCGCCTGCGGGAAGAACAGCCCGTCGAGCTTGTTGTCGGCGAGCACCTTACGGAACATCGCGCGGATCTGCATGCGCCATGCGCCGTATGCGTCCGACTCCTCTGTGGCGGTGGGCGTGGTGGGGGGCTGTTGCGGTCGCTCCGGCGGCGGAGCACCGCGGCCGCCGCGCGCGGCGCCCGCGTTCTCGGTCGCCCTGAAATTTTTCCCCGTGATCTGCTCCCATTCCGCGGGGCTGTGGAATGCGGCGTTGGGTCCAAGCCCGTGCATGTAGACGAGCAGATCGTGGGCGCTCACGCTCGGCACGCGTGGCTGCTCCTTGTACAGGTCCACGAAGCCGCTCCCGGCGAACGGGTCCTCGACCACCTCGGCACCCATCACTTTCAACTTCGCTATCGCCTTGGCGTAGAGCTCGGCAGTCTCGGGCGCGAGCGGCATGAACTGGCGTCGCCAGCCGAAGCCGACGAGGCCGAAGCGCTTGCCCGTGAGCGCGTCCGCGTCGAGGTGCGAGACGTAACCGCCCTCGGGGAGGTGCCCGGCGCCCGCGTAGCTGGCCAGATCCTCGTCGCTCGGGCCAGCCAGAACGTCCAGGACCGTCGCGGCGTCACGGACCGTGCGCGCGATCGGACCGACCACGTCGCGGTAGGTCGCGTCGATCGGTACCACACCCTCGAGCGGCACGAGGCCGAACGTCGGCTTGAAGCCGACGAGCCCCTGCGACGAGGCGGGGTTCTCGATCGAGCCGCCCGTCTCGGTGCCGAGGCCCAGCGTCGCGAAACTCGCATTCACCGCGGTCGCGGTACCGCCGCTCGATCCGCCCGGCGCACGGTTCACGTTGGTCGCGTTGCGCGTCACGCCGGCCACCGTGCTCTTCGTGCGTGTGCCGTCGCCCGCGAAATCAGGAAGGTTCGTCTTGCCGAGCACGATCACGCCCGACTTCCGCATGCGCTCCACCACCGCTGCATCGTCGCCCGGGATCATGTCGATCCCGCCCGCCGCCTCGCTGAAGCCCGCGTAGCCGGCGGTCGTGACGAGCCCCGCGTAGTCCATGTTGTCCTTGATCACCACCGGCACGCCGTGCAGCGGCCCGCGCGGACCGGACTTCTTGTATTCCGCATCGAGCCGCGCTGCGATCTCGAGCGCCTCCGGGTTCATCGAGATGAACGCGTTGTAGACGGGCTCGTAGGTGGCGATGCGGTCGAGGTAGGCCTGCGTGAGCTGCACCGCCGTATACGTGTGGGCCGCGTAGTCCTTCTGGATCTGCTCCGCGGTGAGCTCGACGAGGTCGATCGCGGCTGCGGTCGTGGGCCGGCTCAGCGCCGCCCGCTCCTGGCGCACCCCGGGCGTCGCCTCCAGCGAGAAGCGAACCGGCGGCGAGCAGCCGGCGAGCAACGCGAGCACGACGCTGGCCGTGGTAAGAGGGCAGACGAATCTCGAGCGCATCGGAGCCTCCGGCGATCGTGGGCGCCCGGCGTAAGCCGGCTTGGCGGAATGCGCGGCGCTCACCGACTGGAACTCGTGGCCGCTTTCTTCTGCGCCGCTTTGTCGAAGTGCGTCCCGAACCAGTCGAACATCCGCGTCCAGTGGTCGTGGAAATCCGCCTCGTTCCCGTTCCTTCCCGCCCCATGTCCGGCGTCGGCATACTGCACCCATACGGCTTCCCTCCCAAGCCGCCGCAGCGCGTAGTACATCTCCCGCTCGTTCGTGTCCGGTACGTTCCAGTCCTCCTTGCCGGTGAGCATGAGCAGTGGCGTGTGGATGCGGTCGGCGAACATGATCGCCGAGTGCTGGATGTACTTGAGCGGCGCCTCCCACAGCGTCGCGCCGATGCGGTCCTGCCCGTTCTCGGCGGCGCTGTAGTTGCGCGTCCCGATCTTGGGACTGTCGCCGAGGAACGAGATGATGTCGACCTTCCCGGAGATGTTCACCGCCGCCGCGAACCTGTCGGTCTGTGTGATCAGGAGGTTCACGGCATACCCGCCGTAGCTGGTGCCTTCCACACCCAGCTTGGTGCCGTCCACAAGGCCCTGATCCTCCAGGTTGTTGATGGCGTCGGTCACGGCCTTCATCCACGCCTCGCCGGGGTAGCCGATCTGCAGGTCCACCGACGGGTGGAACGCGAACCACCCGCGCCCGGCCAGCAGGTTCATGTTCTCGTTGAACCCGTTGTCGAAGAACGTCTCGTAGACCTCCGCCACCAGCGGGTACTTCTTCCCCGGCTCGTAGCCGTATGGGTAGTAGAGCACGCCGTAGAGCTTCTTCCCATCCACGTCGCGGTAGCTCACCAACTCCGTGTGCGCCAGCGCCACGCCGTCGAGTTGCGGATTGAAGTTCGTGAGCGTGTGCGCGTCGGCGAAGTCACGGCCGGCGGTGTAGACTTCATTGGGGCGATCTCCGTCGGACCGCTCGAAGACGAACCGCGATCCGTCATCGGACACATGCCAACTGCCGTAGACGTTGGTGTCGTTCGCGAGGTCGGTCGCCTGGT
>JBBSOM010000203.1:0-5727 GCA_038259715.1 Longimicrobiales bacterium | reverse complement strand
TCGACGGGCGAAAGATGACGCTCGACGTGCCGGGAGGCCCGGACCACGGGCGCTATATGCTGGTCTTCGCGGACTCGACGAGCGGCAACGAGACGTACGGTGGCGGTCGCTTCGTCTGGATCGACGGACCGGAGAAGCCCAACAAGAGGGGACGGGTGGTCGTGGACTTCAACATGGCCTACAACCCTCCGTGCGTGTGGAGCGAATACGCCACATGTCCCCTCCCGACCAAGGACAACCGGCTGCCGATCCGTGTCGAGGCGGGGGAGAAGAACTGGGCCCATTGACGAATCAAGGCTCGAAGATTCACGGGAGGTCGAAGGCGATGACTACGGCGACGATAGCCGGGCCGCTCCACGGTGGGCCGCTCCACGGAGTCCGGTTTCTTGCCGGAGCGCTCATTGCGGCGGCCACGCTCTCCACTCCACTGGCCGCACAGGATGCTCGACCGTTCCTGTACCTGCCGGCGCCGAATCCCGACGGGTCCGAGATCGCGTTTGTCTCCGCCGGCGATATCTGGGCGGTGCCCGCCGGCGGTGGGGCGGCCCACCTGCTCGTAAGCGACGCCGCCAACGACTCCCGGCCGCTCTACTCACCCGACGGGTCGCGGCTGGCGTTCGAGTCGAACCGGAATGGCGACGACGATATCTACGTGCTCACGTTCTCGACCGGCGAGGTGGCCCGCCTCACCTACGGTGACGGCTCCGAGGAACTGGATTCCTGGTCGCCGGACGGTGCGTGGGTCTACTTTGCGGACGGACGCGGGGACCCGGGTGGACATCCGGATATCTGGCGCGTGTCGGCCGCGGGCGGCACGCCGATGCGGGTGCTCGCCGACCGGTACGCGCCGGAGTTCCACGCGGCGCCGTCGCCCGACGGGAAGACGATCGCGTTCGCCGGCCGCTTCCGGATGGCCCAGAGCCAGTGGTGGCGCCACGGACACGCGCACATCGACGAAGCGGAAATCTGGCTGGCGACGCCGGGAGACCCGCCGTCGTACCGCCAGCTTTCCGAGAGCGGCTCGAAGAACGTGTCGCCGATGTGGAGTGGAGGTGGCGGGGAAGTCGTCTACGTCTCCGACCGATCGGGCTCCGAGAACCTGTGGAGCCAGCCGGTGACCGGGGGCTCCGCGCGCCAACTCACGACGTTCGGGGACGGGCGCCTGCTCTTTCCGGAGATGTCCACGGACGGCGGCACCGTGGTCTTCGAGCGCGACTTCGGCGTCTGGCGGATGCGCGTCCCGGACGGTACACCCGAGCGGGTGGACGTCACCCTGCGCGGCGCGCCGCAGGCCGACGGCGTCGAGCACATGAGCCTGACCAGCGGGCTTTCGGATCTCGCCCTCTCGCCCGACGGCAAGAAGGTGGCATTCATCGCGCGCGGTGAGGTTTTCGCGGCATCCGCGGAGGACGGCGGAGGAGCCACGCGGGTGACCCGCTCCGTCGCGCCCGAGGCGGAGGTGACGTGGGCGTCCGATTCGAAGCGCATCGCATATACGTCGCGCCGGTCCGGCACGCCGAAGCTCTTCCTTTACGACTTCACGACCGGTGTGGAGCGGGCACTCACGAAGGGTGACGGCTCGGACGTGACCCCGCGCTTCAGCCCGGACGGCAAGCAGGTCGCGTACGTCCACGGAGGCCACGAACTGCACGTGCTCGACGTGGTGTCCGGGGCGGACCGGCGTCTGGCCACGGGGCTGCTCTGGGACGCCCCGTTCACACCGGCCGAGCCGATCGCGTGGGCGCCGGACGGGAAGTGGGTCGCCTACCTCGCCAGCGACGACCACCTGTTCCAGAACGTGTGGCTCGTCCCCGCGGCGGGAGGTGAGCCTCGCGCGGTGTCGGACCTGGCCAACTCGGACGGTGGCTCGATCGCGTGGGCGAAGGACGGCAAGACCCTCTACTTCGACACGCAGCAGCGGACGGAAGCAGGGCAGATCGCGCGCGTCGATCTCGTGCCGCGCACGCCCTTCTTCCGGGAGGACGCGTTCCAGGACCTCTTCAGCGACAAGAAGCCCGTCGGAGGCAAGGCGGACACGGTCGCGAACACGACGGCCTCTGCTGCCGACTCCACGGTGCGCGTGACGTTCCACGGCATCCGCGAACGGCTGGAACTGCTTCCCACCGGGGTCGACGCCGGTGTGGTGGCGCTGTCGCCGGACGGCAAGACGCTCGTGTTCACTGCGACCGCCGAGGGTCAACAGAACCTCTACGCGTTCAACGTGGACCCCGAGGCCGACGGGCCGCGCGTCACCCGCCAGATCACGTCGAGCGCCGGCTCGAAGGGAATGCCTCACTTCACACCGGACGGAAAGACCGTGTTCTTCCTGGACCGTGGACGGATCCAGTCGGCCGATGTGAAGTCCGGTCAGACGAAGGGCCTGAACGTCACCGCAGAACTCGACGTCGATTTCGACGCCGAGAAGATGGAGACGTTCGACGAGGGGTGGGCGTACCTTCGCGACAACTACTACGACTCGACGTATCACGGCACCGACTGGCAGGCGGTGCGCCGGACGTTCGCGCCGTAT
Source organism: Longimicrobiales bacterium (assembly GCA_038259715.1). GTDB lineage: Bacteria > Gemmatimonadota > Gemmatimonadetes > Longimicrobiales > Gaopeijiaceae > SZUA-318. Next base: position 3,197 of record JBBSOM010000203.1, on the reverse strand, counting down.
ATGCAGGGCGCGCGCACACGGCCGGAGCAGTCGCGTCTCATGAACATGATGATCGGAGAACTGAACGGATCGCATCTGGGCCACAGCGTCCGGGGGCCCGGCGGGCCGACGTCGGGCGTCCTCGGGCTGCGCTTCGACCGGACGGCGTACGAGTCCCAGGGCAAGCTGCGTGTCACCGAGGTCGTTCCGCTCGGACCGGCGCACGTGTCCGGTGGCATCGGCGTGGGCGACTGGGTCCTCGCGGTGGACGGTACGGCCGTCGACGCGCGCACGAATCTGGACGCGCTGCTCCAGAACCAGGTGGGCCACAAGGTCACGCTGCGGGTCGCGGGCGACGCGGCTGGCACCAACGCCCGGGACGTGAGCGTGCAGCCGATCGAGGCCGGACAGGAGCGTCAGCTCGCGTACCGAGCCTGGGTCGAGCACAACCGCGCGTACGTCGACACCATCAGTGGCGGGCGCCTGGGCTACGTTCACATAGCCGACATGAACTGGGGTTCGTACCTGCAACTGGTGAAGGACCTGGACGCCGCGAATTTCGGCAAGGACGGCGTGGTCATCGACATCCGCAACAACAACGGCGGCTTCGTCAACGCGTACGCCCTCGACGTCTTCGCCCGGAAGGGATACCTGACCATGCAGCTCCGGGGGTGGCCCGAGAGCAACGCCCGCAGTCAGCTCGGACAGCGGGCCCTGGAAAAGCCGACCGTGCTCGTCGTGAATCAGCACACGCTTTCCGACGGTGAGGACTTCACCGAGGGGTACCGGACCCTCGGTCTCGGAAAGGTGGTGGGCGAGCCCACGGCGGGATGGATCGTCTACACCTGGGGCGGTCAACTCGTGGACGGGTCGTCGTTCAGGCTGCCCCGGTCGAAGATCCGGGGCGCCGACGGGGAGGTCATGGAGCGCAATCCGCGCCCGGTCGATGTCGAGGTGGTCCGCCCGATGGGGGAGAGCTACACCGGCAAGGACAGCCAACTCGACGCCGCGGTCCGGGTTCTGCTGGGAGGCGGGAGGTAGCCGGAGGCCGGCCTCCGACTTCCGGCGTGTCCCGAGGCATCATGAGGTTGGCAACGCCGTTGTCGAGGCAGTCATGGACTACCTGATCCGGGCCCTCGCCTCGCGCGCCCTCATGCCGCTCCCGGTGGGCCTCGCCCTCGGGGCGTTCGGCGTGGTGCTCTGGGCGCGAGGGCGCTTCAAGCGGACCGGCCGAGCCCTCGTCTGCTTCGCCCTGGTGCTGCTTGCGCTGCTTTCCCTGGCGCCGATTGCGGCGTCGTTGGCCAGCGGTCAGGAGCGCGCCTTCCCGGTCTTTCCCGGTGACTCGGTCGACTTCGTGGTCGTGCTCGGCTCCGGGCACGTCTCCGACACCACCGTGGCACCCGGGGCGCGTCTGTCCGGAGCCGGCCTGTACCGGCTGGTCGAAGGGGTGCGTATCGCGACCGCCCAGGGGTGGAGCACGCTCGTCCTGTCGGGCTACGGCGGCTCTGATGCGCGTTCGAACGCCGAGGTATACCGGGACGTGGCGGTCTCGCTCGGCTTCCCGGTGGAGCGCACCATGGTCGAGCCCAGGCCCCAGACGACCGCCGACGAGGCGCGCGACCTGGAACCCGTGCTGACGGGCCGCCTCTTTGCCCTGGTCACCTCCGCCAACCATATGCCACGTGCCGTCGCCCTCTTCCGTGCGCGGGGACTGACGCCGATTCCCGCCCCGACGGGGTACCTTTCCCTTCGAGTTCCCGGCGTCCACGTGAGTGACCTGATCCCGGATGCAGGGGCGTTGGTCGTCGCGCGTCAGGCGTGGTACGAGATGCTGAGCCGGGTGTGGGCGAGGGTGCGGGGAGATCTGTAGCCGGGCCAGATCCGCGCCTGTGTCGTCGACCCCCCGCGGACCGACACGCCGGATGCGGAATCAGTGCGGCGAGCGTCGAGCGCTACCGCGTTTGAAGCGTCAGGTGATGGCCGAAGGCTTCCGCGCGGTCCTCCGCATATCCCAGGTGTCTGTAGAGAGCGAGGTTCCGCTCGCTCTTGTGCCCGGTGAACAGTTCGTACTCGTCCGCCCCGTGGAAGCGCGTCTCGATTGCCCGCATCAGACGTGTGCCGATCCCACGCCCCTGCACATCCGGAGGGACGATCAGAGGCCCGATGTGGCACGTTTCGCGCGCCTGGACAGCGCGATGTCACCCATGTCGGCGAGATGGGCTGACTCGATCGTCACATCCATGCGTACACATTCCCCTCGATTTCACGCGGGCAGGGAACCGTGGCGGTGTACGATCTTCGTTCGGCCGTGGCGCTGACCGGCTCCACGAATCCCGTGCGCCTCAGCCGGCCTTCCCGAGCTGCATCCGGAAGACGGCTGCCGCCACGATGCCGCCGAGGAACGGACCGACCAGGTAGTACCAGATATGGCCGAGCGTGCCGCCGCCGAGGAAGGCGTCGATGAGGATCGGTCCCACGCCGACCGCCGGGTTGAACGCACCGCCGGACAGACCGCCGACGGCGACGGCTCCGGCCAGCACCGTGAAGCCGATGGCGAGCCCGTAGTAGGAATTGCCTTCCGTGGCCGGATGGGTCGCGACGTTCAGCACCACGAGCACCAGCGCGAAGGTGAAGATCGCCTCGGCCGCGACTGCCGCGCCGGCCCCGACGCCCACGCCGGGTGCCGGCGCGAACGTCTGTCCCGTGATCCACAGGACCGCCAGGGCCGCGAGGATCGCGCCGGCGAACTGCGCGACCATGTACGCACCCAGGTCGGCGGCGCTGAGCTTTCCGCGCAGGAAGACCCCAAGGCTTATGGCCGGGTTGTAGTGCGCGCCTGAGACGTGACCGCCCATGTACACCATGACCATGAGCACGGAGCCGATAGCGAGCGGTCCGGATGGGATTCCGGACAGCGCGGTGAATCCGATCGTGAGGACCAGAAAGAACGTGCCGATGAGTTCGGTGAGGTAGCGTTCCACGAAAAACTCCTGGCGGATAGGGTGGGGCAAGCGCCGATAGCCTATCGTTCGTATCGGCCCAGCGGCAACATCCAGGCAACAGGTAAGCCGCCCTGGGGCATCTCGTATGCGTAGTCCATCGTCGTTCCCACCGAAACATGGCTGCACGCCGCCTGCTTCGACGGTCCTTCCGCGAACGAGGGTTCCACCATGCACCGCTCCACGTCGTTCGTCCTGCTGACCCTCGCGCTGGCCGGC
>JBBSOM010000202.1:0-5734 GCA_038259715.1 Longimicrobiales bacterium | reverse complement strand
TGGGGCCGGCGGGGCCACCCGCGCGGTCACGGCCGATCACCGCCATGGCGTCGCCGTACGAGTAGAAGCGGTAGTCGCCCGCGATCGCCTCGGCATAGGCGGCCATGACGCGGTCGTACCCGCCCAACGACGCAACCAGCATGAGCAGGGTCGAACGGGGCAGGTGGAAGTTCGTGATCAGGCAGTCCACGACACGGAAGCGGTACGGCGGGCGGATGAAGAGGTCCGTTGTGCCCGAGCTTGCCTGCACATGGCCGTCCGGGCCCACGACGGACTCCAGCGTGCGCACGGCGGTCGTGCCGACCGCCCAGACGCGCCCGCCTTCGGCACGGGCACGGTTGATCGCGTCGGCGGCCTCCCCGGTCACCTCGTATTCCTCGTGGTGCAACTCGTGCCGGGCTGGGTCGTCGACGCTCACCGGTCGGAACGTTCCGATGCCCACGTGGAGCGTGACGTCCGCCCGGACCACACCCCGGCGGCCGAGGGCCGCGAGCACTTCCTCCGTGAAGTGCAGCCCCGCGGTAGGAGCCGCCACCGAGCCGGGCGTGCGCGCGTAGACCGTCTGATAGCGCTCCCGGTCGAGGGCCTCGTCGGCGCGGTCTATATAAGGAGGGAGCGGCACGTGGCCGTATCGCTCCAGGGTCTCCTCGACGCTCAACGGCGTGACCAGCCGAACGAGGCGTCCTCCTCCGGGGAGGGAATCCAGGATCTCGATGGTCAACTGGGATCCGACGACCACCGTACGGCCCGGTTTGAGCTTCCCGCCGGGGCGAACCAATGCCTCCCACTCGTGCTCGGCGCCCCCCGGGAAGGGACGAATCAGCAGGACTTCGGCCGGCGCACCCGTCGGCTTCCGCCCGAACAGGCGTGCGGCCAGGACGCGACTCTCGTTGACGACCAGCACGTCGCCCGGCGCGAAAAACTCCACCACGTCGCGGAAGTGCCGGTGGAGAAACGCACCTTCACCGGGCGGTACGACCAGGAGCCGGCTCTCGTCCCGACGCTCCGCGGGGTAGCGAGCGATTCGCTGCGGAAGAAGTTCGTAGTCGTAGTCGGACACGCGGCGTCCACCGCGCGCCACGACGGTTGCGCGCTCCCTCACTCGACCTCGAAGAGCGTGCCCTGCGGGCCCGTGCCCGGTTTCTTCAGCGTGTACCCAAACCGCCGGAAGGCCCGCGGCGTGGCTACTCGTCCCTGCGCGGTGCGCATCAAGAAGCCCTCCATGATGAGGAAGGGCTCGTAGACTTCCTCGAGCGTCGTGGCGTCTTCACCCATGGCCACCGCGAGCGAGTTGAGCCCGACCGGCCCCCCGTCGAACTTCTCGATGAGCGTCTTGAGGACGCGGGCGTCCATCTCGTCGAGCCCATACTCATCCACGTCGAGCATGCGGAGCGCGTCCTCGGCGACCGTGGTGTCGATGTGACCCTCGGCGCGCACCTGCGCGTAGTCACGCACACGGCGCAGCAGCCGATTTGCCACGCGCGGCGTCCCGCGCGAGCGGCGTGCGATCTCCAGCGCCCCCTCGGGGCTCGCTTCGATCCCGAGGATCTCGGCACTGCGGCGCACGATCGTCGACAGCTCCTCCGCAGGATAGAAGTTGAGCCGTTGAACGATGCCGAAGCGGGCACGCATGGGAGCAGTGAGGAGGCCGAAGCGCGTCGTGGCGCCGACCAGCGTGAACGGCTCGATCTTCATCGTCATCGTCTGCGCCTTCGGCCCGTCCGACAGACGGATCTCGATCTGGCAGTCCTCCATCGCCGGATAGAGGAACTCCTCGATGATCGGCCGCAGGCGGTGGATCTCGTCGATGAACAGGACGTCGCCCTCGCGCTGGTTGGTGAGGATGCCGACCAGGTCCGCGGGCTTCTCCAATACGGGGCCGGACGTGGTCTTGATGTTCACCCCCATCTCCCGGGCCAGCAGCGTGGCAAGCGTCGTCTTTCCGAGCCCCGGCGGACCGTGGAAGAGGACGTGGTCGAGCGGCTCACGCCTCTGGATCGCGGCCTCGATCGCGATTCCCAGCGCCTCGCGCACTTTGGCCTGTCCGATGAACTCGTCCAGCCGTTGCGGCCGCAACGACGGCTCCGCCTGGCGATCCTCCTCGAGGGGGGCCGGGGTGGTGATCTGCGTACGCTCGGTCATGGGCCGGAATATGGGACGCGAAAGGCTCCGACCCAATGGTGGGTAATATGCATCATTATTCGTACGATCGTATAAATAGCGCGGCACTTGCGCACAATGCGTGATCCGTCACCTTTCGAATGGCCCCGGGAGGCAGTCTCAGCCGTCCTCCCGCGAGGACGCCGTTGTCTGCTCGGGCATCCATACAACCGAGTAACAGCGCGAGGCCGAACCGACAGCGACGTCCGAACCACCGAGAGGCCACTCAACTTCTACGGAGGTTCCGATGATCATAACAGAGGTTCGGACCCATCGGCCCGGAACCGGATTCACCGCCCTCGCGGTTGCGTTTTTCGCCGCGGGAGCGGCGGGTCTGGTCCGTGCCGCCCCGGCTTCGGCACAGGAGCCGGCCACCCTCACCGGTCAGGTGACCGGGGAGGATGGTGCAGTCCTTTCAGCCGCGAGCGTCTACATCGAGGCGATGAACCTGGGTGTCCTGACCAACGCGGAAGGACGCTATCTCCTCATCGTCCCCGCGGCGCGCGTGACCGGCCAGACCGTGACCGTGAAGGCCAGCCTCATCGGCCACGCATCGCAGTCGCAGGAGGTGACGCTTTCCTCCGGCACCCAGGTGTTGGACTTCACGCTGACCACCGACCCACTCCGCCTCGAAGAGATCATCGTGACGGGGCAGGGCACGCAGACCACGCGCCAGAAACTTGGCGTAACGGTGTCCAAGATGGACGCCGACGAGGTGGTCGCCAGCCAGGAGAGCAACCTGGTCGCCGCCATGGCCGGTAAGGCCCCCAACGTGCAGATCACCCAGTCGTCGGGTGACCCGGGCGCGGGGTCCTTCATCCGCATCCGTGGCGAGAACACGATCTACGGAAGCGTCCAGCCGCTCTTCGTGGTGGACGGCGTCCCGCTCAACAACGACACCTACACCGTCGAGGGGACGACCGGCGGTACGGCGGTCGCCAACCGCGCGCTCGACATCAACCCGAACGACATCGAGAGCATCGAGATCCTGAAGGGACCGGCCGCCGGGGCGATCTACGGATCGCGGGCCGCCAGCGGCGTGGTGCTCATCACGACGAAGTCCGGAAAGCCGGGAACGAACCGCGTCTCCTTCAAGACGTCGATTTCGGCGGACCAGGTCACGAACATGCAGCCGCTTCAGTTCATGTACGGCCAGGGCTTCGGTGGCGCGCCCGATGGGAAACCGGGCGTCAACGAAGCGCCGGGAGCGTCGTATTCCTGGGGGCTGCCGCTTTCCTGCGCACAGTCCGACCCGTCCACCGACCAGGTGACGAACTCCTCGGCGTGCAAGCTCGGAGTGGACTACTTCGACCACGCCAAGGAGTTGTTCCGGACGGGCCTACAGTCCGACAACACGCTGACGATGTCCGGGGGCTCCGAGAACACGACGTACTACATGTCGCTCGGGCGCACCGACGACAAAGGCGTCATCGACGGCAACTCCCAGTATCAGCGCACGACGGTACGCCTCAAGGGAAGTCACGGCTTCTCTCCGAGCGTCACCATGTCCGGGAACCTGGCGTACACGAATTCCGCCGGTGACCTGATCCAGCAGGGCTCCAACGTTTCGGGCCTGCTGCTCGGCTCGCTACGCACTCCCCCGACCTTCAACAACTGCATCCCCGGGACGTGCTATCTGGCGGCCAACGGCCTGCAGCGGTCGTACCGGTATCCGAATCCGACCGTACTCGCGGTGTCCCGCGGATACGACAACCCATTCTGGACGGCGCGCGCGCTGACGAACACCACGGACGTAGCCCGTACCATCGGGCAGGTCGACGCGAGTTGGCAGGCTCTTCCCTGGCTGAGCGTCAACTACACGCTCGGCGCGGACATCACGGACGACAACGAACTGCACGTCTTCCCAAAGAGCTCCTCCGCGTTCCCGGACGGATACGTCATCCGAGGCAACTTCACGGACAAGATCTTCGACTCGAACCTGATCCTGACCGGGAACCACACCTTCAACGACGACCTGTCCGGCAGCCTGACCCTCGGACAGAACCTCAACGAAGAGACGTACAAGCGCTTCCAGGTGAACGGCGAAAACCTGATCTACGGGACGGACCAGCTCGACTTCGCCATCGACAAGGTCCCGAACGAGACTTATCAACGGACGCGCACCGCCGGGTACTTCACTCAGGGGAACCTGGACCTCTACAACCAGCTCTTCCTGACCGCGGCGGTCCGGCTCGACGGATCGTCGACGTTCGGCGCCGACACCAACAACTGGTTCTTCTACCCGAAGTTCACGGTGGCCTGGAACTTCAACGAGTTGCCGGCGCTGCGGAACAAGAGCTGGCTGACGTTCGCCAAGCTGCGCGCCGCGTACGGCGTGACGGGTAAGCAGCCCCCGATCTACACGAACGTGAGCAGCTATACGACCGGTACGCTGGCCGACGGCTGGACGAACGGCGTCCAGACGATCTATGGCGGTGCCGACGGCGTCTTCCACCAGGGCACGAAGGGCAACTCAGCCATCAAGCCCGAGCGCACCTCCGGCCTCGACCTCGGCACCGACCTGGCTTTCCTGGACGGTAAGCTCTCGGCGGGCGTGACCTACTACAAGGAGAACACGAAGGACGTGATCCTCCAGGTTCCGCTTCCGCCCTCGACCGGGTACACGTCGCAATGGTCGAACGGCGCCTGGATCGAGAACGACGGGTGGGAGGTCACCCTCGGCGTCCAACCGGTCACCAAGGACAACTTCAGCCTGAACTTCGACGCCTCCTGGGCGACGAACAACAGTTGCGTGAAGGACCTGGCGGGCACGGACTTCATCAGCCTGAACGGCTTCACGGGATCTCTGACTGGACTCGTCGCGCCCGAACGTGACGCGAACGGTCACATCACCAAGTGCTACGAATACAACACGCTGTACGGGGCCGACTGGATCCGCTTCGGCAACGGCACGACGGTCAGCGGCGTCGACATCGACCAGGCGTATCCGAACGCGCCGAAAGGCGCCGTCTATATCGAGGAAGATGGGTACCCGGTCCTGGACTCACAGGACCGTCCGTACATCAACGTCAATCCGGCTTGGACGGGTCAACTGCGCACGACGATGACGCTGTTCAAGAACCTGACGATTTCCGGTCTGCTCGACGTGAACCAAGGCAGCCACATGTGGAACGGGACCAAGGGTGCCCTCTACTACTTCGGCACCCACAAGGACACCGAGCAATTCCACGGGATCGGCAAAGAGGAAGTGTTCGGCCAGACCTATCTGACCAAGGAAAAGGTGGCCGGTCCCGGCGTCGGTAAGTCGGTTCCGGTCGACGGCAACTACTTCACCGTCGGGGCAGGCAGTGGCTTCACGGGCCCGTTCACGCAGTTCGTCGAGGACGCCAGCTTCATCAAACTGCGTGAGATCTCCCTCGGGTACACGGCAAACGCCGACTGGGTGAGCCGCGTCGGTTTCTCGTCCATCGATCTCCGGGTCAGCGGGCGCAACCTGTGGACCAAGACCGACTACACGGGCATCGACCCGGAGTCGAACCTGACGGCCCAGAGCGCCGGCCGCGGACTCGAGTACTTCAACAATCCGCGCATCCGGTCCTGGCTGTTCACGCTC
>JBBSOM010000201.1:0-5759 GCA_038259715.1 Longimicrobiales bacterium | reverse complement strand
GCGGCTTCGGAGCCGGTTTCGGCTTCGGCGGCAACGCTGGAGTGCCCGTACCTCCCGGCCAGTACACCGCGCGACTGACCGCGGATGGTGCCTCCACGGAATCTGGCTTCACCGTGAAGAAGGACTTGGCGCTGCGGCTCAGGGACGCCGAGATCGCCGAGTTGTACCAGGTCCGGATGCGCCAGGCCGCGCTGAACGCGCAGCTCACGATGGCCATCCGTCAGTCCGATGAGATCTCCGATCAGTTGAAGCAGGCCAAGGCGGCCATGGCGGACGTCGCCACGCCGGCAGCGCTGACCCAGCAGGCCGCGGACATCCAGAACGAACTGGACGCGCTGCGGACCGCGATGGGCGCGGGCGGTCGTGGCTTCGGCGGCGGCGGGGGCAGCGGTGGGGGCACTGGCCCCCGGTCCCTGCGTCAGCTCCTGGCCTTTGCGGGGGGGGTGCAGCGTGCCGACGCGATGCCGACCGAGCAGGAACGTGAGGCGCTCGACAGAGTGCCGGCCGCGCTCCAGGAGCAGGTGGGTCGGCTCAACCAACTGGTGACCGAACGCATGCCCGCGTTCTTCCGGGCCCTCGACGAAGCGGGGGTGCCGTGGACGCCCGGACGGCCGATCCGTTGAGCGACGCCGTGCGGTGCGTCAGCCTCCGGGGACGATGGAAAGCGAGTTGACGAAGAGGATGTCCGCGAACGTACGATGCAGCGTGTTGCTCGTGAAGTCGCGCATGACCGTGCCGCCCGTCCAGGCTACGGTCTCGCCTACTTTGACCAGGGTCGGAGGTCCCGCGATCCAGACATCCTTCCCTTGGGCCGCGAACCGGACGTACGTGTAGCCGCCCGAGTCCATCGTCTCGGCGACTACGCCCTGGCCGGCGCCGTGGGCGACGTCGGATGGGGTGGCGGGCGGCGTCCGCGGGACAGCTTCGCCCGGCCTCTGGAAGAGGTCGGCGAAGAAGAGGTTGTCGAAGGTGCGGTCCAGCGCCTTGCTCGTGAACTTCCCCATCGCCATCGGGTTGACGGCCGAGATCGTTTCCCCGACCGCGAGCGCGGTGATCGGGCCGGCGACCCAGATCGTCTGCTCGCCCGCGCCCAAGCGTACGTACGTGTATCCGCCGCCGTCGACGGTTTCGAGGATGACGCCACCGGCACTCGGCGCCATTGGGGCGCGGGCCGGTCCGCTGATCGGCGGATGGTCGGCCGGCAAGGCGCCGGCTGGCGGCGGCTGATCGTCAGCGCCGCCGCAGGCGACGGCCATGAGGAGCACAACGGCTGCGCAGAGGCGTCCGAAGCTATGGGTCATCATGATCGCTCGTCCGTCTGGAAGGTTATGCCGGAAACGCTAGCGACACGGGCGCCGGCCTGGAAGCCGCGCCGCGAACGGTGCGATCCCGGATCCGACTTCGGGGTAGACTGCGCTCTGTCCTCTTCCGCCCACATCCCGTCGGTCGTTTCATGTCGGTTCTCCTGGACGTTCTGCTGACCGAGGAACTAGAAGCCGCTTTCCAACCGGTCATCCGGGAGGGGCGCGCCGGCAACGTTCTGCTCATCCCCCAGCCCGGTGGCGTGGCCGAGCAGGCGGCGGGGCGGGGCTCGGCGGTTCGGATCACTACGCTGTCAGGACAGTCCCTGGTGGTTACGCCACGCCGTATCGCCTGCGAAGTCGGCGCCGCGCTGACCGACCTGGTCGTGATGGAGGAATTGGTCGGGTACGATTGGATCAGCACCGAATTGTCGGAGAAGGTGCGGCTGAAGGACACGTATTACGATCGCCTCTACCTGCACTTGCGGGACGTGCGCGTGGTCGTGCTCGACCGGCTCGGTCCGGCGGTCTATCCCCTGATGGCGTACCTGGGCAAGGTGCTCGAGATCCGGTCGCAGAAGGTCCTTCTGCCCCGGCTCGACGACGACGCGGTCGAGGTCGTAACCCGATCGCTCCACGCGGCTGTGGTCGGACCCTTCTTTTCGGATGACGACCTTCGTGACCTGGTCGAGCAGGACCGCGCCTCGCTTCAGGTGGTGGCCGGCATGTGGCGGCGGTTGAACCTGGCGTCGCCGGAACTGCACAGGACGGTGGAGGGCGTCATGGAGATGCTCCTCCAGCGGCGGACGGCGCACGCCGGGGCATGGGAAGCATTCGTGGGCCTCCCGCCCGAGAGGATCGAGCGCGCGCTCTCGGTGTTCCGGGAGATGACCGAAGTGCGCGGCTGACGGTTTCATGGACACCGGCCACGCGATACCGGACGTTGCGGGCTCTCGAAAAACCCAAGGCGGAGGCGAAATGAAGCGGCGGATCGGTGGGGCCCTGACTGTGTGCGCGTGTCTTCTACCGGCCGGCCTCTCGGGGCAGTCGGCGCCCGACACAGGGGGCTTCACCCATGCCGACACGTTGCGGGGCTCCAACGGACCGTCACGTTCGTGGTGGGACGTGACGTTCTACGACCTGCATGTGCGGGTGGATCCGACCGACTCGACCATCGTGGGGTGGAACGACATCGCCTACCGGGTCCTGAAGCCGGGCAACGAGCTGCAGATCGATCTCCAGATGCCGATGCAGTTGGATAGCGCCGTACAGGACGGGCGCACCCTCGATATGCGGCGGGACGGCAACGCGTTCTTTGCCCGCGTGGTGGGGCAGCAACGGATGGACGAGGTCCACTCCGTGCGCGTCTTCTACCATGGCCGTCCACAGGTCGCCATTCGGCCGCCGTGGGACGGGGGCTTCACCTGGACCGAAGATGGACGCGGCAATCGTTGGGTCTCCACCTCCAACGAGGGGCTGGGCGCCAGCGTGTGGTGGCCGAACAAGGACTACATGGCCGACGAGCCCGACAGCCAGCGCGTGGCTATCACGGTGCCGACGCCGATGGTGGACGTCTCCAACGGACGGCTCCGCTCCACCACCGTCAACGACGACGGAACGACCACCTGGGAGTGGTTCGCGTCGTCTCCCATCAACAACTACGCGATTTCCGTGAATGCCGGTACGTACGCCCACTGGCGCGAAATCTACGCCGGGGAGGCCGGCCCGCTCACCATGGACTTCTGGCCGCTCTCCGAGAACGAGGACGTGGCCCGGAAGCACTGGACCCAGGCCCGGTCGATGATGGCGTGCTTCGAGCACTGGTTCGGCCCGTATCCGTGGTACGACGACGGGTACAAGCTCGTTGAAGCCCCGTACCTCGGCATGGAGCACCAGACCGCCGTCACGTACGGCAACGGCTTCCAGAACGGGTATCGGGGCACCGACCTCTCCGGAACCGGACAGGGTCTGACGTGGGACTTCATCATCGTGCACGAGAGCGCGCACGAGTGGTGGGCGAACAACATCACGGTCAAGGATCAGGCGGACCTGTGGGTCCACGAGAGCTTCGCGAACTACGCCGAGGCCCTCTACGTCGAGTGCCAGACGGGCTCGAAGGAAGACGGCGCCGAGTACGTCATAGGAACGCGCGCGCGCATCCAGAACGACGAGCCGATCATCGCCAGCTACGGCGTGAACGCCGAGGGTTCGGGCGACATGTACTACAAGGGCGGCAACATGCTGCACACCCTCCGCCAGCTCGTCGATGACGACGCGAAGTGGCGCGGCATCCTGCGCGGCCTGAACGCGACGTTCCGCCGTCAGACGGTCACGACCGCGCAGATCGAGGACTACATGTCCCGGGAGTCGGGCATGGACCTGTCGAAGGTGTTCGACGAGTACCTGCGCACGACGAAGGTCCCGACCCTGGAGTACCGGATCGACCACGGGACCCTCTCGTACCGATGGAGCGATGTGGTGCCCGGTTTCGCCATGCCCGTGCGCGTCACGCTCGAGCCCGACCGGTTTGCGTGGATCCATCCCACCGCGAAGTGGCAGAAGGAGAGCCTCGCGGTACCACCCGACGCCTTCCGGGTTGCCCCCGACTTCTACGTTCGCACGACGGCTTCTTCGGGCGGTTGAGCGGGCGCTTCCCGGACCCTTGACCTAAAGCGTTTAGGGTCGTTATCCTCCCAGTACCCTAAGCGATTTAGGGTACTGGTACGCGGCGTGGTGGGGGCGGCACGGGACGGGGTGGCAGGGACCGTGCTTCGCTTGGCACGGTTCACGACCTCGATCCGAAATCACCCCTGGCAGCCTCCCTTCCAGCTCGGACTACGATGCCCGATTCTCCGCTCGCCGTGGTCCAGGGAACGCTCGAGTTGCTGGTCTTGAAGACCCTGGACAGCGCAGGCCACCTCCACGGATTTGCGATCCTCGACTTCATCCGGCGGGCGACGAACGAGCAGTTGGTTCTCGAGGAGGGGGCTCTGTATCCGGCCCTGCACCGCATGGAGCGACGGGGTTGGCTCGCGTCGGAGTGGGGCATGTCGGAAAAGGGGCGTCGCGCCCGGTATTACACGCTCACCGCGGCTGGTGAAGCGGCGGCTGCGGACGAGAAGCGACGTTGGGCCGCCTATGTGGAGGCGGTGGCGCGCATTTCCGCGGAATCCGTGAGCTGAGAGGGCGGTGGCGATGAAGGGGAACGGGAAAGGGCATTTCCAACGGAGCCTCACGCCGCACGATGCATCGGAGGCCGCAGGCCGTGAGGTGGAGCATCACCTGGCCGAACTGGTGGATCGCCTGATCGACCAGGGAATGGATCGGGAGGCAGCGCGGGGGGAGGCAGAGCGGCGGTTCGGGAGCCCACGGGTGTACCGGACCCGCTTGGAACGGGACGAGCGGAGGAGGAGGACGGCGATGAGGGGAATGGAGGCGTGGGGGCTCGTGACCGCTTCGGCAGCGGCGATGGTGCGCACGATTCGCAAGAGCCCCGGGTTCGCGGCGGGGGTGGTGCTGACGTTGGCCCTGGGGATCGGAGCCAACGCCACCATGTTCAGTGTTCTGGACCGACTCCTTTTCAGCCCGCCGGACCACGTCGTCCGCCCGGATGAGGTGCGCCGGGTCGTGGTGGAACGTCCGTTCATGGGCAAGAGCACGCGCAGCGCCACCATCACCTTTCAAGACTACGAGTCCTTGAAAGAGGTCGACGGCTTCGCTTCGGTGGCCGCGTGGTCGGGGCCCCGTCCGTATACGCTTGGGAGCGGCGCCGGGGCGACCCGCGCCGAGGTCGCCCTCGCGTCGTGGGATTTTTTCCCTCTTCTCGGCGTTCACCCCATGGTCGGCCGCTTCTACGGCGAGGATGAGGACCAGCCGGAAGTCACGGCCACGGCGGTCATTTCGGAGGAGTACTGGGACCGTGCCTTCGGCCGCGATCCCGGTGCGATGCGTGGGACGATCCTGATCTCCGGGGAGCCCTTCACGGTCGTCGGTGTGGCTCCCGCGGGCTTCACCGGGGTGGACCTTTCCCCGGTCGACATATGGCTGCCCCTCGTCAACGCCGGCCTCACGCTCAACGGCGCAGGTTGGCGGGACAGCACCGGGTGGTACTGGCTCAGCGCCGTGGCAAGGCTCGCTCCTGGGGCCTTGCCCGAGGTCGCGAAGGAACAAGCGACGGCGCTGCACGTGGCCGGACGGGAGAAGGACATCGAGAACGGGTACTATCCGAAGGAGGCACGGGTGGATCTCGACCCTCTCGTTCTTGCGCGCGGGCCGGAAGCGTCGGGCGAGTCCAAAGTTGCTCGGTGGCTCGGCGGTGTGAGCCTGCTCGTCCTCCTCATCGCGTGTGCCAACGTGGCCAACCTGTTCCTGGCTCGGGGCACGCGCCGCCGCCGGGAGGTAGCCGTGAGGCTGGCTCTGGGGGTGGGACGCGGTCGCCTGGTGGGCACGATGGTGGCG
>JBBSOM010000200.1:0-5787 GCA_038259715.1 Longimicrobiales bacterium | reverse complement strand
ACCTCCGGATCCTCCCAGCCGTCGCCCAGGTCCGACTGATAGCTGTATACCACCATCAAACGGCCGTTATGGATGATCGCGAGCGCCTCGGGCGGCTTACCGTCATGCTCGTGGACCTTCGGAATGCCCTCCGCGAGGTCGTAGAACGTGTGGAAGATCGGATGATCGGGCGGAAGGTCGACGAGTTCCTCGTCCGGGAAGACCTTGGCGATCTCCTCCCGGAACGACGCGTCCATGCCGTAGTTGTCGTCCGCGTGCAAAAAGCCGCCCCCGAGGAGATAGGCGCGCAACGCCGCCCGCTCGGCCGGACTGAAACGCACCGTACCGTGCCCGTTCATGTACAGGTACGGGTGGTCGCGCAGGCCCGGGTCCAGAAGCGTGATCGTACTCTCGCGCATGGCCACGGGGATGCCGACGCGGTCCCGGATCGCCTCCAGGAGATTGGGCAGGGACGACGGATTGGAATACCAGTCCCCTCCCCCGTCATAGTGGAGGCGGGTCACGGTGATCGAGTCCGGGACCGGTCCGGACGTATTCAGAACGGCCAAGGCCGCGAGCAGGATCGTGTTCATCCGCGTGGTGCGGGAGTCAGGTCACGAACGCCCATCGGGCGCTTCGTGGGCAATACGGTACGCTACGTTGCGCGGGATGGCGAGGCGGAGCACCAGTTCCCTGGCGACAGCACTCGGTTTCATGCCGTCCTCCAGCAACGTGTGCGCCACGCCCACCGCCTCGGTCTCTGCGTCCGCGGCGGACTTCGGCGGTCCTTCCGCCGGTCCTACCACCAAGGACACCTCGCCCCGTGGCGAGTGCTGACGGTAGTAGGCGGCCACGTCGGCCAAGGTTCCCCGAACGAACTCCTCGTGGATCTTCGTCATCTCACGCGCAACCGAGACGCGGCGCGCCCCCCCGCACGCCTCGACCAGATCCGACAGCAGTCGAGTCAGGCGTCGCGGGGACTCGAAGAGGACGGTGCTCTCGCGCGAACCCGCCACGCGCCCGAGGAGGGCCGCTCGTGCCGCCCCTTTTCGTTCCGGGAAGCCGAGGAACGTGAACGTGTCGCCCGGGAGCCCCGAAGCGACGAGCGCGGCCAATACCGCGGAGGGTCCCGGGATGGGGACCACGGTATGGCCGCGCTCCGTGACCGCCTGGACGAGCCGGCCTCCCGGATCGGAAACGAGCGGTGTGCCCGCGTCCGAGACAAGGGCCAGATTCTCACCCGCCTCCAGCCACTTCACAACCCGTTCGATTCGCTCCGCCTCGTTGTGCTGATGCAGCGACACGAGAGGAACCCGCGCACCCGCATGGTCCGCCAGGACACGGGTCCGCCGCGTGTCTTCCGCGAGGATACGGTCGACCGTCCGGAGTGTCTCGGCCCCCCTCGGACTCAGGTCTCCGAGGTTGCCGATCGGCGTGCTGACGATGAAGAGGCTGGCCACGCGGGGCTCGGGTGTCCCGGCTCGGACCGCCGGGAGCAACCCGGGAGGTCCCTAAATGTGTTTCTGGATTTTCTCTTCCAGGTGCGGACGCGGCACGAAACCGATCACCTGGTCCACCAACTTGCCGCCCTTGAAGAAGAGGATCGTCGGAATGGAACGTACACCGAAACGAGCGGAGGTGCCCGGGTTCGCGTCCACGTCGAGCTTAGCCACCTTCAACCCCTTGTCCCGGTATTCGTCGGCCAGTTGTTCCACGATCGGGGCCACCATGCGGCACGGACCACACCAGGTGGCCCAGAAGTCCACCATGGAAAGGCCGTCATTGGCCTCGACCTCGGTAGCGAAATTGTCGTCCGTCACCTCGATGATCGCGCTGCTGGTTGCCACTGCCATCTCCTTGTCGTGTCGTGCCGCGGGGTCTACGATCCCGCCGGCGTACAGTCCCCCACCGAGTCTCATCAGCGCAGGACGTTCATGAATGATGCCCTTCCAGGGGGAATGTCCCTGGATCACGTGGCGGTCGCGGTCCCCTCGCTGGAGGACGCGTGCCGCCTTTTCGAACTCCTCTCCCGCGAAGGTTGTTCCCACCCGGAGACCCTGGAAGGCCAGGGTGTCCGGGTTGCGTTCTGCGGGGACATCGAACTGCTCGAACCCCTCCATCCCGATTCCAGCGTCGGGCGTTTCGTCGAGCGCCGCGGCACCGCCCTCCATCACGTCGCGTATCGCTGCGACGACATCCAGGCCGAACTCGACAGGCTTTCCTCGGCGGGGGTCGAACTCATCGACACCCGGCCTCGCCCCGGTGCCCGGGGCCACCTCACGGCGTTCGTCCACCCGAGGAACACCGGTGGAGTGCTCGTCGAGTTGGTGCAGTACAAGAGGTGATCAGTCCGGACCTCGCGCCATGACCTTCTGCAAGTCTACCTGCTCCACGAGCCACTGCCCCTGGTCCGTGCGCACGACCACAAAGGGAATGTCCGGCACGAGATCGCCGTCCACCGTCAGGTCGACGAAGATGCGCGTGGCCACGTTGAGACGGCCCGCGACGGGCTCCTCGCGCACGACCTTGTAGTCCTCGTGCTGCAGGACACGTGAAATCGCGTCCATACGGATCTCGACGTCGCGCCGCTTGGCGCACGAGGTGCCGCCGAACCAGGATCCGATCTTCTTGAAAAAGCACCCGAACGTGCCTCCGGTATCCATCATCGGCCCGTCCACCGTGCCGAACAAATGGCCCATCGCGTCGATATCCCGGTCGTTGGCCGCCTGCAGGAAGCGCTCCAAAGACAACTGAGCCACCACGCCCGCGCCCGGTCCTCTCTGGACCACCGTCGTGCACGAACCGGCGGCAAGGGCGATCGACGCGACTCCCACCAGGAGCCGGACGCGTCGCAACGGGGCGCCGACGGGCCGAGCAACGTTCATGGCTTCTCCTCCGGGAGACGCCGGAATCTCGGCAAACATCCCCGCCGTGCAAACCCCGCCGCCACGAGACGCAACAAAGCCGTGCCTTGCCGAACCTTACACATCGGTACCGGACGCTTCCGACGGTGTCAGGGCGGCGGCGAAGCGCTCCGCGTCGAAGCTGAGATGACGCCCATCCGCCGCCGGCCGGGCTACGATACGCGTCCCTTCCGGCACCTCTTCGTCGAGCAGGAAGAGCGCCAGGGGATCCTGCACCAGGCGCTGGATGGCACGCCGCAACGGTCGGGCGCCGAACGAGGGGTCGAAGCCCTCCTCCGCGATCAGGTCTTCCGCCTCCTCCGTGACGTCCAGCGTGACCCCGAGTTCCGCGGCAAGATCGATCACCCTCGCCAGTTGCAGGTCGACGATCTGGCGGAGTTCCTTCTGGCCCAACGGTCGGAACACCACGATGTCGTCCACCCGATTCAGGAACTCCGGCCGGAAGTGCGCGTGGAGTTGCGCGCGCACATCGCGCTCGACCGACTCCGCGTCGCCGTGCCCCGCGGCCTCGAGAATAAGTTGGCTCCCGATGTTGGAGGTCATGATGATGACCACGTTCCGGAAGTCGACGGTGCGCCCCTGCGCGTCGGTCAGGCGCCCGTCGTCGAGGATCTGCAACAGGACGTTGAACACGTCCGGGTGCGCCTTCTCGATCTCGTCGAAGAGCACGACGGCGTGCGGTCGGCGCCGGACGGCCTCGGTGAGCTGCCCACCCTCCTCGTAGCCCACGTACCCGGGAGGAGCGCCGATCAGCCGAGCCACCGCGTGCTTCTCCATGTACTCGGACATGTCGATACGCACCATGGCGCGCTCGTCGTCGAAGAGGAACGCCGCGAGCGCGCGCGCCGTCTCGGTCTTGCCCACGCCGGTGGGGCCCAGGAATATGAACGATCCGACCGGCCGGTTCGGGTCCTGGAGTCCGGCCCGCGCACGACGTACCGCGTTCGACACCGCCGTGACCGCCTCTTCCTGCCCGATCACCCGTTGGCCGAGGTGGCTCTCCAACTCGGTCAGACGTTTGCGTTCGGATGACATCAGGCGCTTCACGGGGATGCCGGTCCACTCCGCGACCACGTCCGCGATGTCGTCGGCTTCCACCTCCTCCTTCAGGAACTTCTGGACTTTCTGGAGTTCCGCGAGGCGGTCGCTCAACTCCTTGACCTCCGCTTCCGTCTTCGGCAGCGAGCCATACTGGATCTCCGCGGCGCGGTTCAGATCGCCGGTTCGCGTGGCCCGATCCGCGTCGAGCCGAAGATCGTCGGACTGTTCCCGCAACGCCTGTATCTTGGTGATCACGTCCTTCTCGGCCTGCCACTTGGCCTTCATGCCCTGCGTCTTCTCCCGCAACTCCGCCAACTCGGACTCGATCTCCTCACGGTGCTCGACGGCTGAGCGGTCGGTTTCCTTCTGGAGCGCCTGGCGCTCGATCTCGAGTTGGGTGATGCGCCGCTCGAGCACATCGATCTCCTGCGGGAGCGAATCGATCTCGATGCGCAGCCTGCTCCCGGCCTCGTCGATCAGGTCGATCGCCTTGTCCGGAAGGAAGCGACCGCCGATGTAGCGATCCGAGAGCCGAGCGGCCGCGATCACGGCGTCGTCGGTGATGCGCACGCCGTGGTGGACCTCGTAGCGCTCCTTCAGGCCCCGCAGGATCGCCACCGTGTCCTCCACGGACGGAGGCGCCACGAAGACGGGTTGGAAGCGCCGCTCGAGCGCCGGGTCCTTCTCGATGTGCTTCCGGTATTCGTCGAGCGTGGTCGCGCCCACCACGCGCAGTTCGCCACGGGCGAGGGCGGGCTTGAGCATGTTGCCCGCGTCCACCGCACCCTCGGCCGCGCCTGCACCGACGATGGTATGCATCTCGTCGATGAAGATCACGTAGCGCCCGTCGGCATCGGTAATCTCTTTGAGGACCGCCTTCATCCGCTCCTCGAACTCGCCGCGGAACTTGGCCCCCGCGAGCATTGACGAGATGTCGAGTTGGAGGAGCTTCTTGTTCGAAAGGGTGGTCGGGACGTCTCCCGCCACCATGCGCTGAGCGAGCCCCTCGACGATGGCGGTCTTCCCGACCCCGGGCTCTCCGATGAGCACCGGATTGTTCTTGGTACGCCGCGCCAGGACCTTCACCACGCGGCGGATCTCCTCGTCCCGCCCGATGACGGGGTCCAGCTTGCCTCGCCGCGCGAGATCGGTCAGGTCACGGCTGTAACGTGCGAGCGCCTGGAACGAATCCTCGGGCGTGGAATCGGTCACGCGGTGTGAGCCACGCACCTGCTCGAGCGCCCCGCGCACCTCGGACGAGGCCGCCCCCGCCTCGCGCAGAATGCGGCCCGCGTCGTCCTTCTCGGTGGTCAGGCCCAGCAGGAGGTGCTCCGTGGACACATACTCGTCGTGGAGTTCACGAGATTGGTCCTCGGCCTCGTCGAGCGCCTTTCGCAGACTGCGGGACATGGTGGGGTCCGATCCGCCGTCGACACGAGCGTACCGGTCGAGGGCTTCGCGGGCCCGGCTCTGCACGAGCGCCGGATTGATCTCGAGCTTCTGGAGAACGGGAACGACGATCCCCTCCTCCTGGGACAGGAGCGCGTCCAGGAGGTGGACCCCGTGGATCTCGGCGTTCCCTCGCTTGCGGGCATCGGCGGCGGCGGCTTGAAGGGCCTCGCCGGCCTTCACGGTCAAACGTTCCGCGTTCAGCATCGGTCGATGGTGGATGAGGGGATCGGCGGTTCTCCGGGTCGGTCGTTCACTATGGTAGCGGCTTTCCGACGATCTGCTTCACACGGGTTCCCGCGGGAATCCTCGCGTCCGCGGCAACGCGATTCAGGCGGGCGACCTCCTCCACGGAAACCGGCGTGGGATAGCGGTCGTGGAATTGCTTCACGGT
>JBBSOM010000199.1:0-5819 GCA_038259715.1 Longimicrobiales bacterium | reverse complement strand
CTGGGTGATCATGTCCTGGTGATACCGTCCCCAGTGCGCCTTCAGGATCCAGGTGCCTCGGTCGTCCAACTGCAACGTGGCTCCGACCCTCGGGTCGATGGCCTGGTCCTCCACGGCCCTGAAGCGCGCTCCGCTCACCGGATTCAGCCATCCTTCCCACCTTCCCCACCGCACACCGGGTGAGATCACCAGCCGACCGAGGGAAATGGAGGCCTGTGCGAACGCCGCGGCGTTCACCACGTCGGCGTCGAGGTGGACTTCACCCCCCCACTGGGTCGGGGTAAAGCCCTCCTGCGGATGCGCCCACGTGGCGGGATCCGCCGGGTCGAAACCGTTCTGGAGCAGCGGCATCCAGGTCATGCCCCCGTTGCGGGCCCTCAGGTCGAGGAAGCTCCCTCGGCTGTACTCGGCCCCGACCTTCACAAGATGCTCTTGCCCGCCCGTCCGGACGTGGAACGACGTGGTCACCGTAGCCGACGTGCTGGACGGAGCGCTGCGCCTGGTGAGCGGGGCGTTGGCGAACGTCGTGAACGGCGGCGTCAGGGAGAAGAGTTGCACGCCCGGAACGTCAGTGCCGCCGTACGCATCCGTGCGCTCGTCACGGCTGAAGTGATTGAGGCGCGCCTCCAGGACTGCCCGGCGTCCCAGCGACCGGCGCCAGGCGAGGTTGCCGAACCCTGTCGGCGAGCGATAGCGCGAGGCTGCTCCCGGCCCTTCATAGCCGGTCATTCCGTAGTTCTCCGCCGTGGTGCCGACGAACGCGCCGGACAACTCGATCTCGTCGTTTGCGCCCGGCGTCCACGTGAGCTTGCCCAGCACCTTCTCCTCGGACCGCTGTTCCAACTCGGGGGCGAAGCGTCCGTCGAAGTCCACGTGATTCAGGAAGCGAGCGCTCCTGTCGATATGGGTGCCGCCGAGATAGTAGAAGAGATGGTCCTTGACCAGGGGTCCGCTCACTTCGCCCTCGAAGTCGTACCGGTCCTTCACCTCCGAGCCGATCTCCAAATTGACGAGGTTGGACGCCGTCAGGGCGTCGTTGGACAGGGTCGTCCGAAGCGTTGCCGAAAACGCGTTGCTCCCGGACTTCGTGACGACATTGACCTGGCCCCACTGGAACCCGCCGAACTCGGCTCCGGCCCCGAGCCCGCGCACCTCTACACGGTCGATCCAGAGGGGGCTTGGCTGAATGAGCGAGCCCCCGAGACCCGGATGATTGGCCGACAGGCCGTCGATCTGATAGCTGTTGGCCTGGAAGTTGGCACCACCCCACACATGCTCCGGCCGGGCACCCGGTATGAGGGCCACGAGCTCCGCCGGATCGTACGGCACCGGCAGCAACTGGATGGCCGTAGAGCCGATCGTGGTTCCGAAATCCGTGTTCTCCCGCTGGATCTGGATCCGGCTCGCTCTCACCGAGAGCCCCTCCAGCTCCACCGCCGTCTGCTCGAGCACGACGTCGACCACCTGGGTCTCTCCGTCGGCCACACGGACCCCGTCCTCGGTGCGTGTCCGGTACCCGACGATCTCGACGTGAACCCGGTAGGTGCCGGACGTGAGCCCGAGAAAGCGCGCGACACCCGCTACGTCGGTCGCCATCCCCCGGACCGCAACCGTATCGGCAAACAGTTGCACCGATGCCCCGCTGACCGGACGTCCTTCACCGGTCACGCGCACGAGAACCGCCGACGACTGTGCGCGGAGCGGGGACGCCACGAGCACGGTTGCGAGCGCAAGAAGCAGCAGGGGCGTCACGACGCGCCCTCCGCCCATGAAGGACGGACCGGGCGAATGGCCGCCGCTCGCACGTCGAAACGACTGCCTGCACCTGAGCAGCATGGTGACCACGGTCGACCCCGGGTCTCGAGTTGAAGGCGGCCTTCGGGGATGATTCGCGATTTAACTCGCCTTGCCCCACTCGGCAAACGACCCGGAGGCATCGAGGTGGGTCTTCAGGGGGGTATCGGATCCGGCGCAGACGCACCCTCCCGATTGACCGGGGGCGCGCCGGGCGGCTAATCTCGCCCTTCGATTTTCGAGGATCTCTTGTCCATCCCCGCTCTTCCACGCCCACCGGAGTTCCGGTCATGCGTCGCCTCTCGCTCCTTCTCGGTCTCCTGCTGGCCCTGGCCAGCCCCTCCGTGGTTCAGGCCCAGACCAGTCACGGACGCGCGTTCACGCCCAAGGACTGGTACCGGCTGACGACGGTGTCCTCGCCGTCGATGTCGCCCGACGGCAAGTGGGTGGCGTTCACCGTGACCACCGTCGACGAAGCGGCCAACAAGCGGCACTCGGAGGTGTGGCTGGTCGCGGCGGGTGGGGGTGACCCGACGCGCATGACGTCGCCGGGCACGGAGAGCTCGAGCCCCCGCTGGTCGCCGGACGGCACGCTCCTGCTCTTCACATCGCGCAGACAGGGGGGCAAGGGGAGTACGTGGGCGCTGCACATGGACCGGGCGCCCTCGGGCGAGGCGTTCCAGCCGGACGCCGCGCCGCGGGGCTCGATGCCGGCCGACAAGTCGTTCTGGGTCTTCACCGAGGGCGGCACGAACCGGTTCGGCCAGGGGGAGTCGGACGAAGACGCCTCGGACGACGCGCCGAAGAAGGACGATCCGTACGCGAGCATGAAGCCGATGGCGCGGCCGCCCTTCGGGAGCGTCACGGCGCCCCTCGATGCGAAACGTTTCGACGGGATGCAGTACGTCGATGTCCCCATGGTCGCCAACGGCCGCGGCCACGTCCCGAATCCGCGCGAAGCGAAGAAGTGGGAAGCCGCACAGATCTATCGGCAACAGCCGGGTGACACGGCCAAGAACAAGCTGACCGACACGAGGTACTCGCACCGCGACGCGCAGGTGTCGCCGGACGGGCGCTGGATCGCGTTCGTGGCGGACCCCGGGCTACGGCCCGATTCGGTGGTCGAGACCGAGCGCGATTCGATCGCCCGTTTGCCGTACGACGCCAAGCGCGACGAGGCGCCCCGCAACGATGGCGACATCTTCGTGATGCCGGTCGCAGGAGGGACGCCCCAGCGCGTGACCCACCAGAACGGTACAGAAGGCCGGCTCATGTGGTCGCCCGACTCGAAGCGGATCGGCTTCGTTTCCAGCCTGGGGCGCACGAAGTCCGGCCGTATCTGGGTTGTCGATGCGCAAGGTGCCGCCGATCCGAAGAACGTGCTCGGCGACTGGCAATACGAGCCGCAGGGCGCGGACTGGATGCCGAACGGCATGATCGCCATGAGCGCGGCCATCGGGGGGCGCACCGCGCTCCTCCACGTGGACCCTAACACGAACGCCAGGACCGAAGTGGTCAGCGGGCGGCGCCGCGTCAACGGATTCACGTACGACGACGCGTACGACAAGGTCGCGTACGTGGCCACCTCCGTGGACAAGCCGACGGAACTGTTCGTCGCGAGCATCGACGGCGAAGGCGAGCGGAAGCTCACCGGCTTCAACGATGCGCTCAACGCGGAGATCGCGTGGCCTAAAGCCGACCGCTTCACGTACAAATCCGTCGGCGGGATCGAGATCGAGGCGTGGCTCCAGTACCCGTACGGCTATGAGTCCGGCAAGAAGTACCCGCTCGTGCTCTACATCCACGGGGGACCCCACTCATCGTATGGCGAGGGTTGGTTCGACGAGTTCCACAACCTCACCGGCGCCGGCATGTTCGTCCTGTACACGAACCCGCGCGGCTCGGGCGGCTACGGCGCCGACTTCACCTACTCGACGCGCGGCCGCTGGGGCATGGAGGACTATCAGGACCTGATGAAGGCCGTCGACATCGCCATCGCACGCCCGGACGTGGACAAGAACAACCTGGGCGTGACGGGCGGCAGCTACGGCGGCTTCATGACGGCGTGGATCACCACGAAGACCGACCGCTTCAAGGCGGCCCAGGTCGACCGGATGATCAGCGACTGGTTCAGTTGGTACGGGTCGTCGGACGCGCAGGGCCTGACCGAGTTCGAGTTCTACGGCAAGCCGTGGGACAACCCGGAACTGTACCGGAAGCTCGCTCCGGACTCGTACCTGCAGAACGTGCACACGCCGACGCTCCTGGTGCAGTCCGAGGAGGACTACCGCGCGACGATGACCAGCGCGGAGGAGTGGTTCATGGGTTTGCGCAAGCAGGGCGTACCCGCTGAATTCGTCCGATATCCACGCTCGAACCACGACCTGTCCCGCACGGGTGAGCCCTGGCTGCTGGTCGACCGGCTCGGACGACTCAGGCAGTGGTTCACGCACTGGTTGATGGACGGACAGATGGCCGCCCAAGAGCAGTCCCAGCACCAACCGTACTGACCCGACGTGGTCATCTACGGCGTTGCGCTGCTCAGCGGGTGCATGCTGGCGGGGATCTTCCTCGGGGATCTGCTCGGTGAGCTGATCGGGGTTGAAGCCAACGTCGGCGGGGTCGGGATCGCGATGCTCCTGCTGATCCTCGCGTCCGACGCACTCCGCCGCCGTGGAAAGCTCCCCGTGCCGACCGAACGGGGCGTGCTCTTCTGGAGTGCGATGTACATCCCGGTGGTGGTCGCGATGGCCGCGAGCCAGAACGTGATCGCCGCCGTACGGGGCGGTCCGGCCGCGATCCTGGCCGGCGCCCTCGCGGTCGGGGTGGGCTTCGCGCTCGTGCCCGTGCTGTCGCGGATGGGTGGCGGCAGACCATGAGCGGTGCACCCTCATGAGCGGCGTGCTCGCCATCGCCGGAACGGTGCTGGCAAAGAACGGCTTGATCACCGCGTTCGCGTTCGTCGGCCTGACCGTTTGGTTCTCCTACGTGGTCTCGGGCAAACTGACGGGCGGGCGCCTGCACGGTTCGGCGATCGCGATCCTGATCGGGCTCGTCCTCGCATACGTGGGCGGCCTCATGACCGGAGGAACGAAAGGCCTCGCGGACGTAACTGTGCTTGCCGGTATCGGGGTCATGGGCGGCTCGATGCTCCGCGACTTCGCGATCGTCGCGACCGCCTTCGGCGTCCACATGGACGAGATCAAGCGCGCGGGCGCCGGAGCGGTCATCTCGCTCTTCGTGGGCGTCCTCTCCTCCTTCGCCGTCGGCGCCGCGGTTGCGTGGGCCTTCGGCTACCGTGATCCGGTGAGCATGACCACCATCGGCGCGGGTGCCGCCACGTATATCGTCGGCCCGGTCACCGGCACGGCCATCGGCGCCTCGTCGGACGTGATGGCGCTGTCCATCGCCGCTGGGCTGGTGAAGTCCGTGCTCGTCATGACGACCACCCCGTTCGTGGCGAAGTACATCGGCCTTGACAACCCGCGCGCCGCGCTCGTATACGGCGGTCTCATGGGCACGACGTCCGGCGTGGCCGGCGGCCTCGCCGCGACCGACGAGAAGCTCGTGCCGTACGGCGCCATGACCGCCACGTTCTACACGGGGCTGGGGTGCTTGCTCGGGCCGTCTGTGATCTTCTTCACGATCCGCGCGATCTTCGGGTGATCCCCCTCTTCGAACGGGCGGACGCCCACGGCGAACGCCTGGCCGTGGTCGCACCGGAGGGCGTCTTCACGTACCGCGACCTGCTCGCAGCGTCGGCCACCGCCGCCACGCGTCTCCTGGCCGGGGGCGACGACCTGGACGGTGCGCGCATCTGCTTCCTGGTGCCGCCGGGATGGGACTACGTGGCGACGCAGTGGGGCATCTGGCGCGCGGGCGGCGTGGCCGTGCCGCTCGCGGTGTCGCACCCGCCCGCGGAACTGGCCTACGTGCTCGACGACGCCGAGCCCGAGGTGGTGGTGGCGCACCCGTCCCTCGCGGAGCGCGTGGCGGACATCGCGGGGGAGCGAAGCCTCACGGTG